>JBJTPC010000095.1:0-8080 GCA_046074905.1 Gammaproteobacteria bacterium | reverse complement strand
CAGGCTGTCCTCGAGAATCACCAACGGATGCACCGCACCCGCCAAGCCTGTCCAGCCGAGTCCAACCAGGAGCATCCATCGGGCCGACCAACTTCTCAACCAATGCATCTGCAGACTCCCACGGCCCCGGCCCAATCAACGCGCTGCCGGACCGACCACATAAAATCCCTGTTCCTGCACCACCTCGGCATCCCGGGCCGACTTCCCGGTGACCTCGACCTCGAAATGGAACGCCGAAAAGCCGGTGCCGGTGCCGAGGCTGTAGCCACCGGCGGGAACGCCCGTGACGCCGGCTTCGGGGTCGAAACTGATGGTGTACTCGTAACTGTCCGTCGTGCTGCCGGGGACCGCCGTCGACGGCACCACCACGTCCACGCCGGTCGTCGGCAGGCTGGGGGTGATCACCGCGACATCGATGCCGCGAGAGGCTGCCTGGAAGGCGTTTTCCCGGAACTGGCGGTTCGCGGCCATGCGCAGGTCCGCCGTGGCCATGGTCATCGCCGCCACCGCCAGCACCGTGATGACCAGCAGCAGGATCAGGCCGACGAACAGCGCCACGCCACGCTGTTGCGGGATAGTGCCTGGCCACTGGGGCCGTGGGCTGTACTGCGAGGACCTGCTCATGAGATGGCCGGGTTGCGCAAGGCAATGGTGCGGACGACGACGCGACGATGCCGTGCATCGCTGAAGACGCCGTGGGTGCGGTTGGCGAGCACGTAGACCGTGCCATCGGCATGGGCCGGATCGCGTTCATCGGCGACGACCAGCAGGAACAGTCGCACCGCCACCAGATTTCCTCCGGCCGGTTCGCTGCCGGGATTGACGTAGACGTCGGCGTGACCGTCGACCCCGGTATCGAAACCAAGTTGGACCTGGAGATCCTGGATGCCCCGAACCACTTCCTCGTCCACCACCGTGGGCGCACCGTCCACCGTGGCGAGGCGCTTGCGGCGCAAGGCCCATTGGGCCAGGCCATCGGCATTCGCCTCCAGTGCGCCGACATAGTAGGCGGTCACCTCGATGTCATGAGTCACCGTGGAGGGCGGTGCCCCATAGCCGGCCGGGCGTTGCCCGTCCGCGAACAAGGCGCCCCGCAAGGCGCCGCTCTGTATCTGGATCACTCCCGCTGTCGGCGTGGTGGCCTCTGCGGAGGCGTGTCGCACCACCAGCACGTCGGTCTCCGGCACCCAGGACGGCGCCGCGCAAGCAAGGCCCCAGGCACCATCATCGGCCTCGAGATACTGCGTCAGGTCGACCGACCAGTTGACCCCGCAATTGCCGGAGACGAGCGCATCCAGCGGCGATCGCTGACTGGTCGAGGCGGTCGCGCCGGTGACCAGATCCGGACGGTTGGTCCTGCCCCAGAACGACGCCAGCCGGACATCCGGCTCGAGTACGGCAAGGGCGTAGGTCCCGATCTCCTGCACGCTCGCCGTGCTGTCGCTGGCCCGCTGCGTGGCGCGCGAGTCGACCAGCAGGCGCACGGCGCCGAAGATCAGGATGAGACCGATGGCCAGCGAGACCATCAGCTCGACCAGTGAAAAGCCGCGTTGCAGGGGCCGTGGACTGCGCATCACTGCACGCTCAATCGATAGGATTGCGCCCCGACGTTGGGCTCCGTCCAGCTGACGGTGATGGTATAGGTGGTCGGCGTGGTGCTCGTATCCACGGCGATGGTGCCGCGGCCGGCCGGCAGCGACTGGGCCAGCAAGGTGGCCCATTGCGCCTTGTCGGTGGCCGCCATCTGCGCGGCAGTGCAGCCATTGGTGGCGCATGCCGGAACTGCCGTGCTGTTGGCCCCGGACGCCAGCGCGTAGGCGCTACCGCCCGCCCCGTTGGCCTGGATGCGATCGGCCATGTCCGCCGCCAGCGTCACCGCATCGCTGCGCAGCAGTGCATTGCGGGCAAAGCGCAGGGCGCTCACGTACAGCGCTGCGATGCCGAGCAGACCGACACTGAGCACCACCAGCGCTACCAGCGCCTCCACCAGCGAGAAGCCCCGCTGCCGCCGTGGGCCGACGCACCGGCCGCCCCGTCGTGGGCCGACGTATGCGGTGGATGGATTCATGGGCAGCCCCCCACGGTGGCACTGGCGATTTCGGTCACCGACCGGCTGATGCGCGGCCGACCGGCCGCGGACAGGACGAGACCTCGCGCCGTGGAGAGATCCTCGCCGTTCGCCGAGGCATTGCCCCGATCATCGCAGATGGCGACGCTCGCCAGCGCAGTTCCGGCGGCCAGCGTGGTGCCGAAGCCGGTCGGGGCATACGCGAAGTAGCCGGCGTTCCCGTTCGGCAGCGCAGCGAAAACCACCTCGCCACCGCTGGCCCCGCGTCGCTGCAGCACCACCTCCGTCGCATCGACGGTCAGGTCTGCGTCCGCATCCTCGAACACCACCCAGCCGGGCTGGGTGAGATCCGCCGCGCAGGTCGGCGTGGCCGCGGTCGGGTTCGCGCTGAAGCAGAGGACCACGTTGCGCCGCCGCTTCACCGCCTCGCCACGGGCAAGGTACAGCGAGCCCAGCAGGTCGTTCGCCGTGCGCGTGAGTTCGGCGTTGCGCAGGTAGTTGCGGAACGACGGAACGCCCAGCCCGAGGATGAGGGCCCCGATGGTGATTGCCATCATCAGTTCGAGCAGGGTGAATCCCCGCTCCTGCCGCCGGACGCCATTCCGCTTCATGCCGCCCAGCACACCACAAGCCGCCCGTTCGCCGCCAGCCGCGGACGATGAACGGCAGCAGGCTGCCGACGAACGGTCACGGGGGCGCTACCGGGGAGGCACCCCGCCCGGTTCACCGCTCGGGCAAACCGCGGGTCTCGAGAATGAACCGGCTCAACAGCGCCGCCGTGAGCGGCATCACCGCCAGGACCAGCAGCGCATTCAGCGCCCCTGCCACCGGGTCGGCCTGGGCCGCCGAATAGGCTCCGACGAGGAATGGCCCGAAAGCCGCGAGGATGCGCCCGATGTTGTAGCTGAAGCCCGACCCGAGCCCACGCAGGCGCGGCGGAAACAACTCGGGAAGGTAGAAGTTGAAGGCAGCGAAGACGCCGTAGAGTGACAAACCGACGAAGAACACCAGCGTGAGCCGCCACTCGGGGGTCCAGTCGATGCCGAACACCACCACCATCGCCAGCGCGGCAAACCCGTAGTAGACGGTGAACAGGCTGCGCCGTCCCAATCTCAGAGCCAACGGCACGGTCATCAGGGCACCGACGAGTCCGCCGAGGTTGAACCAGAACCCGGCCTGCGCCTTCCATCCCTCGGCAAGCTGCTGGACGGCGGCACCGCTGAGGCCCAACTCCGCCGCCCGGACCTGCGCCAGATTGACCGAGAGGGTGGGCAGGAAGGCGTTCATGCTCCACCAACTGAGCAATCCCAGGGCCGCCATGGCGAATCCGCTGAAGGTGGCGCGTCGCCAGGCGGGACTCACCAACTCCCGCAGCCCTGCCCACGGGGAAGGCGCCGTACTCGGCTGGAATCCCTCCGGCTCCTTGACGAACCAGCGAAAAGCCACGGCCACGAACACCGGAATCAGCCCGCAGGCGAAGACCCAGCGCCAACTGATGTCGGGGCGGTCCGGCATCAGGTATCCGGAAATGAACCAGGTGGTGAACGCGGCGAGGAACAAGCCCAGCGGCGAAGCGGTCTGCAGCAGTGCGGCCAGTTGCAGGCGGCGGTGCTCCGGGACCGACTCCGCGAGCAAGGTCACCCCGGCCGCCCATTCGCCGCCGATTCCGAGACTCGCGACGATGCGGCAGGCAACCAGCGCCGGCAGGTTGGGCGCCAACGCGCAGGCGGCCGTACCGCAGGCATACAGCACGATGGACCAGGTCAGGGCGCGAACCCGACCGATCCGGTCCGCCAGATAGCCGAACAGCACTCCTCCGAGGGCCCACACCACCAGCAGCAAGGCACTGAGCAGCCCGTTCCACTTGAGCGTGGCGGACTTCGCCTCCGGGGTTCCGAGGGGCAGGTCCAGCAGGGTGGGAATCGCATTGGACGCCACTTAGTTGAACAGCACGGCATCGAACACGTCGAAGCCCCAGCCCAGCCAGGCCACCGCCACCAGTACCCACTGGCGGCGCGTCAGTCCCCAGAACATGCCATCCCCTCCCCGCGACCGCGATGGTCCGCTCGTCCGATACGCTAGCATGCTCCCATCGACCACTTACCGGGATCCTGCCGTGCGCACCATCATCGAGCCGTTCCGCATCAAGTCCGTCGAACCGATCCGCATGACCACCGTCACCGAACGCCTGAACCTGCTGGAACGGGCGGCCTGGAATCTCTTCGGTCTGGCGGCCGACGACGTGATGATCGATCTGCTGACCGACTCCGGCACCGGCGCGATGAGTGCGGAGCAGTGGGCGGCGGTGATGCGCGGGGACGAATCCTATGCGGGCTCGCCGTCCTTCCACCGCTTCGAGGCTGCGGTGCGCAATCTCATGCCCTTCCGGCACGTCATCCCGACGCATCAGGGTCGGGCGGCGGAGGCCATCCTGTTCTCCCTCCTGGGGGGTGAAGGCCGCGTCATTCCCTCGAATACCCACTTCGACACCACCCGCGGCAACATCGAGGCGACCGGCGCCCGGGCCATCGACCTGGTGATTGCGGAGGGACGGGATCCTGCCAGCCTGCATCCGTTCAAGGGCAACATCGACCTCGACCGGCTCGAGCAACTGCTCCGGGAACACGCCGACTCGATTCCGCTGGTGATGATGACCGTGACCAACAATGCCGGTGGCGGTCAACCCGTCAGCCTCGCCAACCTGCGGGCCGCGGCAGCCATGGCGCATCGCCACGGCAAACCGTTCTTCATCGATGGCTGCCGCTTCGCCGAGAACGCCTGGTTCATCAAGTGCCGTGAACCGGGGCAACAGCAGCGGACGGTGGTGGACATCGTGCGCGACATGTTCGCCGACGCCGACGGCATGACCATGAGCGCCAAGAAGGATGCCTTCGCGAACATCGGCGGCTGGCTGGCCATGAACAACGATGCACTGGCGGCCGCGGCACGCAACCGCCTGATCCTCACCGAGGGCTTCCCGACGTACGGCGGCCTGGCCGGGCGCGACCTCGAGGCTATCGCCGTCGGTCTGGCGGAAATCGTCGATGAGGATTATCTGCGCTACCGGGTACGCACCAACGAGTACATCGGCGAGCGACTCACCGCACTCGGCATTCCGATTGTCCGTCCCGTCGGCGGGCATGCGGTGTTCGTCGATGCACGGGCCCTGCTGCCACACATCCCGCCGCTGCACTATCCGGGTCAGGCGCTGGCGACCGCACTGTACGCGGCAGGCGGTATCCGCAGTTGCGAAATCGGCACGGTGATGTTCGGTCGACAGCCGGATGGCAGCGAGCGGGCGGCGGAAATGGACCTCGTGCGGCTGGCGATGCCCCGACGCACCTACACCCAATCCCATGCCGACTACGTGATCGAGGTGTTCGCGGAAGTGGCAGCGAGGCGGGAAGCCTTGCACGGCTTCCGCATCGTCGAGGAACCGCCGCAATTGCGCCACTTCACGGCGAAGTTCGCGCCGCTCGCCCCGGCCTGACGCACCGCACCACCCGCCGCCCGGTGCGGCAGGCAACGGCCGCACCGGTGGACCGACCGCTCAGCCCTTCAGGTCTTCCATGCCCCAGGCCGCCTTCACCTTCTGCTCCTGGATTGCCCAGTCAACGACGCCGACCCGGTCCGCCCAGCGCTGGTACTGGCGCGCGAGCCGCGAGACGAGACGCCGGTTCCGCGGTGCCAGGTTGTGCAACTCCGTGCGGTCTTCTTCCATGTCGTAGAGCTGCCAGTCGCCCTGATGCTCGCGCACGAGCTTGAGGGCTCCCGCACGGATGGCACCGTTGCCTTCGTGTTCCCAGTGCAGGGCCTGTTCCCGCTGCCAGCGCTTGCCGCGGAGCAGCGGCAGGAGACTCTCGCCATCCATCTCGCGCACGGCGCGCCCGGACAACTCGGCCGGCGGCACGATGCCCGCGGCATCGAGAATGGTCGGCAGGATATCAATGGCATGGCAGGCGGCATGGTTGATGCCGCCCGGCGGCAGCAGTGCCGGCCACTGCACCGCCAGTGGCGTGGAGATGCCGCCCTCGTGCACGAAGTGCTTGAACAGCCGGAACGGCGTGTTCGAGGCATTCGCCCACGGCAGGTCGTAACTCTGGAAGGTGGTGGGACCGCCGGGGGCGAGGCCCGGACGATTGCCCAGCACGATCTGCTGGCCATCCCGGGTCTTGTCGGGATAGAACTGGGTCCAGCCACCCTCGCGCATCGCCTCCGCGCAACCGCCGTTGTCGGAGAAGAACATCACCAGCGTGTCGTCGTACTTGCCGAGACGCTTGAGGGTCTGCAGCACCCGCCCGATCTGCTGGTCCATGCGATCGACCTGTGCCGCATAGACGGCCATGCGGTCCGCCTCCCAGCCGTGGTGCGGCGCCTGGTCCCATGCCGGTGCAGCCGGATCGCGCGGCGAGAGCGCCCAGGGATGCTGCAGGATGCCCCGCTGGCGCATCTCCTCGTAGCGCGCCCCCCGCAGGCGGTCCCAACCGCCGGAATACACGCCGCGATAGCGCTCGATGTCCTCCGGCAGGGCATGCAACGGCCAATGCGGCGCATGGTGCGCGAGGTACAGGAAGAACGGCTGGTCGGTCTTCGCGTTCTCCTCGAGCATGCCGATGGCCGCGTCGGTGATGGCGTCCGTCAGGTAGAAATCGGCGGGGATTTCCGCTTCGCGATCATCGTCCTGGAAAGCCCACGGCGAGAAGTAATGCATCACGCCGTCGACATGCCCGTAGAAGCGGTCGAAGCCCCGCTGCAGCGGTGTCGGGCGGTCCGGGTCGCCGAGACGCCAGGAGGACACCCGCGTGGCCCAGAGGTCTCCGCCGACATGCCACTTGCCGGCCATCAGTGTGCGGTAGCCGTTGGCTTTCAGCACTTCGGCGATCGTCGCCGCATCCTCGCGAAGATAGCACTGGTAGGACGGGGTGCCAAGGTTCGCGCCCATGTGGCCGATGCCAGCGCGGTGCGAATACAGGCCGGTCAGCAGCGCAGCGCGCGTGGGGCAGCAGCGGGCCGCGTTGTACATGGAGGTCAGCAGCGTGCCGTTGCGGGCGATGCTGTCGATGTGCGGCGTGCGGATCTCGCCGCCCATGACGCCGAGGTCGCCGAAACCGAGGTCGTCGGCCAGGATGACGATGATGTTGGGACGACGCCGGCCGCCGGGGTTGGCCGGCGAGGCCGGGGCCATGCCGGCCATGCTCGCGGCCGCGCTGGCCGAGAGTCCGAGTGCCATGGCCAGTTGCATGAACTGCCGACGGTCGAGTCGTCCGTCGAGCAGCGATCCGTAGGCAGATCGGAGGTCGGGCTGTTCGTTGGCCATGAAGGTCTCCCGGAGTGACGGGCCGAGCATAGCCGGTCGCCGGGCATCGTGCGGCACCAAAAACGACACGTCGCGAAAAACAAAAAGGGACTGCATTGCTGCAGTCCCTTCCTGGAGTTGGTGGGCCGTGTAGGACTCGAACCTACGACCTACTGATTAAGAGTCAGCAGCTCTACCAACTGAGCTAACGGCCCGAAAACCTCAAAAGCTTCTTGCCACACCACCCGGAAGTGGGGTGGACGACGGGACTCGAACCCGCGACGGCCGGAATCACAATCCGGGGCTCTACCAACTGAGCTACGTCCACCATTGTGCGGCCATCATCCCATCGCCTGCCAACCGAGACACCGCAGTGCCTGGATTGGCGCGCCCGGCAGGAATCGAACCTGCAACCGCCGGCTTAGAAGGCCGGTGCTCTATCCGGTTGAGCTACGGGCGCATCGCGGCAAGCTGGTCGGGGCAGAGGGATTCGAACCCCCGACCCTCTGCTCCCAAAGCAGATGCGCTACCAGACTGCGCCATGCCCCGCCGGAACCCTTGCCGAGGGCGACCTTGAGCGGACTCGCGCCCGATCAAGACGACGAATATTAAAGGCCGGGGCAGGACTCGTCAAATGCGTTGGCGAAGCGCCTGTGGAATAATTCCGCCCCGCCCGACTTCGGGGCGCCAACGCACCGTCGGCCCGGCCGCCGACC
>JBJTPC010000094.1:0-2390 GCA_046074905.1 Gammaproteobacteria bacterium | reverse complement strand
CTCCTCGCAGCCCTCGATCAGGATGACGCAGCGGGCATGCGGCAGGCCCTGGGCCTGCAGGACGGCGAGCGCCTCCAGACTCGAGAACACGGCATAGCCGTCGTCGGCGCCGCCGCGTCCATACAGTCGGCCCTCGCGCAGGACCGGCGTCCATGGATCCAAATCGCTGTCCCAGCCAGTGAACTCCGGTTGCTTGTCGAAGTGGCCGTACATGAGCACGGTGCCCGGAAAGCGGACCGGGTCGGAGGCCGGGATCTCGCACCACAGCAGGGGAGTGCGACCCGGCAGGCGCTGGACCTCGACCGTCAGGCCCCGGACCGGCTGCCGCCGGCACCATCCCGCCAGCAGTTCCACCGCACGATCCATGTGTCCGTGGGCCGCCCAGTCGGCGTCGAACAGGGGGCTCTTGTTGGGAATCCTGACGTACTCGCCCAGCGTCGGGACGATGTGGTCCGCGAAGTCGCGGGTGATGAGCGGTCGGGCCTGGCTGACGTCCATGAAAAGTCCTCTGGGCAGATGCGTCGATTCTAGCGGACGCGGCCGATGCTCAAGGCCATCCGAAGAAACTCCGTGCCGTGGCGGTGGTACCCGCTGCGGTCACCTCCAGGGATTCTCCGCGGCACTCGGCGATGGTAGCCACGATATGCGGCAGGTGCATGGGCTCGTTGCGGCGATCGCCAGCGTAGCGCAGGGCACTGCGCGGCAAGTCGCGTGGCAGGAGGTACGGTGCATCGGTCTCCACCATCAGCCGGTTCAGCGGAATCCGTCCCACGAGGTCGCGCAAGTGATGCCCCCGGCGCTCGTCGCAGATCCAGCCGGTGATCCCGATGTAGAGACCACGGTCCAGATAGTCCTGGAGCTCCTCGCCGGTTCCCGTGAAGCAGTGGACCACTGCCCGGGGCAGCCGGGGCAGCCAGCGGTCGAGAACCCCGAGAAAAGCGGGGTGCGCATCGCGCTGATGGAGGAAGACCGGCAGTCCGTATTCCGCGCAGACTTCAAGTTGTTTCGAGAAGGCAATGATTTGAATATCTTGCGGCGAGAAATTGCGAAAGAAATCAAGACCGCATTCACCACCGGCGCACACTTCAGGTGCCTGAATCAGCTCCCTGAGTTTTTCGATGCCGCCGTTTTCGGACAACTCGGTCGCGTGGTGCGGATGGATGCCGGCAGTACAACGCATGGCATCAGGCCACTGACGAGCGACGGCAATCGCCCGCTCGGTCCCGGACAGCGAAGCCCCGGTGATGACCATGCGGTGGACGCCGGCAGACAGTGCGCGCTCCACGACGCTGTCACGATCGGCATCGAAGCTGTCGTGACCGAGATTGAGGCCGATGTCGACCAGCACCGGGGGTGGAGAGGGAAGGGGACTCATCGGCTCGGAGTTTATCGGTTCCCGTGGCCCCGGTCAGGTACGATTGTCGGCCTGACTCTTTCCCACCGGCGAGTGACGCATGGCCCTCGACAAAGCAACTCTGGACAGCCTGAAGATCGACCGTGGACAGGACCCCAACCGCTATCTGGCCGGGGTCGCTGGACGCTGGAAGCAATGGGCGCTGGTGGTCGCCGGGCTGGCCCTGGCGGCTTACTTCCTGTTTGGCGGGAGCAAGCCCATCGAGGTGGAGACCGCCGTGGCCGAACCGCCATCCGCCGCCGGCGCGGTGTTGAATGCGTCCGGTTACGTCAATGCCCGGCGCATCGCTACCGTCGCCAGCAAGTCGACCGGGCAGTTGGTGGACGTCACGTTCGAGGAAGGTGCCGTGGTCGCGGCGGGACAGGTCCTGGCGCGACTCGATGATGCGGCTGCCCGGGCGGCGTGGAAGCTGGCGGTTTCCCAGCGGGACGCGGCCCAGCGTGAACTGACCGAAGTCCAGGTCAGGCACGACGAGGCGGTTCGCCAGCGGGACCGGGTGATGGCGCTGCTCGAACGCAAACTCGTGGCGCAGAGTACGGCGGATACCGCCCTGGCTGACGTCGCCGCATGGCAGGCACGTCTGGCGGTGGTACGCGGCAACGTCCAGGTGGCCCAGGCACGCGTGGCCCAGCAGCAGCAGCAACTCGATGACCTGGTCATCCGTGCCCCCTTTGCGGGCGTGATTGTCTCCAAGGCAGCACAGCCCGGGGAAATGGTGTCGCCCATCTCCGCCGGTGGCGGCTTCACGCGGACTGGCATCGCCACCGTCGTCGACATGGACTCTCGGGAAATCGAGGTCGATGTCAACGAGAGCTTCATCAACCGCGTGGTCGCCGGGATGAGGGTCGAAGCCATTCTCGATGCCTATGACGAGGTCTCGTTTCCCTGCCGGGTCATCGCCATCGTGCCGACGGCGGATCGGCAGAAGGCCACCGTCCGTGTCCGCATCGGGTTCGACACCCTGGACCCACGTATC
>JBJTPC010000093.1:0-9328 GCA_046074905.1 Gammaproteobacteria bacterium | reverse complement strand
TCCCCCCGTTTCCCGCGCATCCTGCTCAAGTTGTCCGGCGAGGCCCTGATGGGCGAGGGGGACTACGGCATCGATCCCGCCGTGCTGCGGCGGATTGCCGGTGAAATCCGCGAGGCAGTGGCACTGGGCACGCAGTTGGCGGTGGTCATCGGCGGTGGCAACATCTTCCGCGGGGCGGGTCTGGCCCGTTCCGGCATGGATCGCGTCACCGGGGATCACATGGGCATGCTGGCCACGGTCATGAACTGCCTGGCCATGCAGGACGCGCTCGAGGGGCTTGGCACCTCGACCCGCGTGATGAGCGCCCTCAGCATCAACGACGTCTGCGAGGACTACATCCGCCGCCGCGCGGTGCGTCACCTCGAGAAGGGTCGGGTGGTGCTGTTTGCCGCCGGCACCGGCAACCCGTTCTTCACCACCGACACGGCCGCGGCCTTGCGGGCCACCGAGATCGGCGCCGACCTGATCCTCAAGGCCACGAAGGTCGATGGCGTCTACGATGCCGATCCGGTGAAAGTGCCCGGAGCCAGGCGCTACGATCGGCTCACCTACGACCGCGCGCTCGACGACCGTCTCGGCGTGATGGACGCGACCGCACTCGTGATGTGCCGCGACAATGGCCTGCAGTTGCGCGTGTTCAATCTCCATTCCCACGGCGACCTCCTCCGCATCCTCCGCGGCGAGGATGTGGGGACGCTCGTCGCCAACGCCTGACCGGGCCCTGCCCGAACCGGAGAAGAAGATGCTCGACGAACTGAAAAAGGATGCCGCCGAACGCATGGGCAAGTGCGTCAACGCGCTCCGCAACGAATACAAGCGCATGCGTACCGGCCGCGCCTCCACCTCGCTCCTCGAGCACCTGAAGGTGGAGTACTACGGCAGCGAATCGCCGATCTCGCAGGTGGCGAACGTGGTGGTCGAGGATGCGCGGACGTTGGCGGTCACGCCCTGGGACAAGACCATGGTCGGACCGATCGAGAAGGCGATCTACAAGTCGGATCTCGGGCTCACGCCGAATACGGCGGGGACCGTCATCCGCGTCAGCATCCCGCCGCTCACCGAGGAGCGTCGCCGCGACCTCGTGAAGGTCGCCAAGGCGGAGGCCGAGAATGCCCGCGTCGCCGTGCGTGCGGTGCGTCGCGATACGCTCGCCGACATCAAGGAACTCCTCAAGGAGAAGGAAATCTCCCAGGACGAGGAGCGCAAGGCCGCGGACGACGTGCAGAAGCTCACCGACAAGTACGTCGCGGAAGTGGAGGCTGTCCTCGCGGAGAAGGAAAAGGAAGTCCTGAAGGTCTGAGCGCCGTGCCAGCGTCGCCGGTTCGAGGGGGTGCGATGGACGGTGCGGTGCCGCGCCACGTCGCCATCGTGATGGATGGCAACGGCCGCTGGGCACAGCGCCGCGGCCTGCTGCGTGCCGCCGGCCACAAGGCCGGCGTGGCGCCGGTGCGCGCGGCGGTCCGCCATTGCGTCCAGCGCGGAATCGGTGTCCTGACCCTGTTTGCGTTCTCCAGCGAGAACTTCCAGCGGCCACCGCAGGAGGTGGGCCTGCTGATGCAACTGCTCATCGACGCACTCGGCCGGGAGGTCGACGAACTCGATGCCCAGGGAGTCCGGTTGCGCTGCATCGGCGATCGTGCGGCGCTGAGCCCGCCCATCCTCGCCGCGATGGACAGCGCGATGGCGCGGACTGCCGCCAATCGCCGTCTCGAGCTGGTGATCGCCATCGGCTATGGGGGGCGTTGGGACATCGTGCAGGCCGCGCGACAGCTGGCGGCGGCGGCGGTGGACGGCGAGCTCGTGCCGGACCACGTCGACTTGCCGCGCTTCGCCGCGGCGCTGGAGCTCGGCCGTCTCGGCCTGCCCGATCCCGACCTGTTCATCCGTACCGGCGGCGAGCGGCGCATCAGCAATTTCCTGCTCTGGAACCTTGCCTACGCCGAGTTGTGGTTCACCGACGCCTACTGGCCGGAGTTCGACGGACGGCTATTCGACGAGGCACTGGCGGATTTCGCCACGCGGCAGCGACGCCATGGTTTGACGGGTGAGCAGGTGGAGGGCGAAACGTGCTGAAGACGCGCATCCTGACGGCCATCGTGCTGGTGGTCCTGCTCCTCGTGGTGCTGTTCGGGCTCCCCAAGGGCGCGGCCATCGGTTTCTTCGCGGCGCTGGTGCTGGCCGGTGCCTGGGAGTGGTGCGCCTTCGTCGGCATCGAGGAGCAGCACTGGAAGCTGAGCTACGTCACGCTCGTCGCGGCGCTGTGCGCCTTGGCCTGGGACCACACCGGGCGTCTCGACGAAATCACCCTCGCGATGACCGTGGCCAGCGCCTGGTGGGCCATCGCGCTGGCCTGGCTGGTCTTCGCACCCACCCGCATCAACCGCTGGCTGGCCGGGCTGGCCGGCGTATTCGTGCTGGTGCCCGCCTACGCGGGCCTGGCGCGGATGTACGACAAGCTGGAGCAGGGACCGGCCTACGTGCTGTTCCTGCTGGTGCTGGTCTGGGCCGCGGATGTCGGTGCCTTCTTCGCCGGGCGCACCTGGGGTCGGCACAAGCTGGCGCCGCGGGTCAGTCCAGGCAAGACCTGGGAAGGCGTGGGCGGCGGGCTCGTCGCCGGACTGCTGGCGGCGGCGGCCGGCGCCTGGTGGTTCGGTCACCCGTTGCCGCAATTCCTGGCGCTCGGGGCCTTGATCGTCGTCGTCTCGGTGGTGGGCGATCTCACCGAGAGCATGTTCAAGCGCTTTGCCGGCCTGAAGGACAGCGGCAAGATGCTGCCCGGACATGGCGGGGTGCTGGGCCGCATCGACAGCGTCACCGCGGCCGTTCCGGTGTTCGTGCTCGCCTTCACGTGGTTGGGCCTGTGGCCGTGAAGCCCATCGGGCTCACTGTCCTCGGCAGCACCGGCAGCATCGGGCGCAGCACGCTCGACGTCGTGGCACGCCATCCGGACCGCTTCCGGGTGGTGGCCCTGACCGCGCAGCGCGACGACGCCCGGCTGCTCGAACAAGTCATCACCTTCCGTCCGGACCATGCCGTGCTGCTCGACGCGGCGGCTGCGCAGCGGCTCGGTGCCGCCGTCCGCGCCGCGGGCCTGCCCACGCAAGTGCACGCCGGGGCCGCGGCCCTCGAGCAGGTCGCGGCCTTGCCGGAAGCGGAGGCCGTGATGGCGGCGATCGTCGGCGCGGCCGGCCTGCTGCCCACTCTCGCCGCCGCGCAAGCCGGCAAGCGGGTGCTGCTCGCCAACAAGGAGGCGCTGGTCATGTCCGGTCGCCTGCTGATGACAGCCGTGGCAAACCACGGTGCGACCCTGCTGCCGATCGACAGTGAGCACAACGCCATTTTCCAGTGCCTGCCGCAGGACCTGCCCGGTGGACCCGCCGCCGGCCGCGAGCCGCGTGGCGTACGACGCCTGCTGCTGACCGCCTCGGGGGGGCCGTTCCTGCGCCGTGGCGCAGACACCCTCGCGACCGTGACCCCCGAGGAAGCCTGCCGCCATCCCAAGTGGTCCATGGGGCGGAAGATCTCCGTGGACTCGGCGACCCTGATGAACAAGGGCCTCGAACTGATCGAGGCCTGCTGGTTGTTCGGCCTGCCGCCGGCGCGCATCGAGATCGTGGTCCACCCGCAGAGCATCGTGCACTCGCTGGTGGACTACGTGGACGGCTCGGTCCTCGCGCAACTCGGCGCTCCCGACATGCGCACGCCGATCGCGCAGGCCCTCGGCTGGCCGGAGCGGATCGAGTCGGGCGTCGCCCCGCTCGACCTCGCCGCCGCCGGTCGCCTCGACTTCGAAGCACCGGATCCGGTCCGTTTCCCGGCCTTGCGCCTGGCGCGCGCCGCGGCGGAGGCGGGGGGCACGGCACCGGCCGTGCTCAACGCCGCCAATGAGGTCGCCGTGGCGGCCTTCCTCGGCGGCGGGTTGAACTTTCCGGGGATTCCGGCAGTCATCGAGGAGGTCCTCGGTGCCCTGCCGGTGTGCGAGGCGCAGACGCTCGAGGCGGTGCTGGCCGCCGATGCCGAGGCGAGGCGTGGTGCGGTCGAGGTCATCGCCCGCCGCACCGCCACTGCCCGGGGTACCGTGGAGGACCTGCTCGCATGCTGACTTTCCTGCCGGTGACCCTGCTGGCCTTCCTGGTGGCCATCGGCTTGCTGATTGCCGTGCATGAATACGGGCATTTCCGCGTGGCCCGGGCGCTCGGGTTCCGCGTGTTGACCTTCTCGGTCGGGTTCGGCCGCACGCTGTGGAGTCGGGTCGGCCGCGATGGCGTGGAGTACCGCGTCGGGCTGTTCCCGCTCGGCGGTTACGTGCGCCTGCTCGACGCGCGCGAGGGCGAAGTCACGCCGGCCGAGCACGCCGGTTCGTGGCAGGGACGCCCGCCGTGGGCGAGGATCCTCATGCTGCTCGCCGGTCCGGGCGCGAATTTCCTGTTTGCCATCGTCGCGTTCTGGGGACTGTTCCAGCTCGGTGTCCCGGGGCTGCGCCCCGTGGTCGGGGAGGTGACTCTCGGTTCGCCGGCGGCAACCGCCGGGCTGCGGAGTGCCGATGAATTGGTGGCGGTGGCCGGCGAAGCCGTCCGGACGCGCGAGGGTGCCATCCTTGGTCTCGTGTCCGCGCTCGTCGATGGCAAGGCCGTCCCCGTGCAGGTCCGCGGGGCCGACGGCAACCTCCGCGAGTTGCGCCTCGAAGTTCCGCCCGAGCGCCGCCTCGCGGCCACCGAGCCAGGGGGCTGGTCCCGCGGGCTGGGTTTCGAGTTCTCCCGTCCGTACCTGCCCCCGGTGCTGGGCCAGGTGGTGACCGGCAAGCCGGCGGCGCTGGCCGGTCTGCAGTCGGGAGACCGGCTCGTGCGGGTGGCCGGGGTTCCGGTGGAGGACTTCGCCGAGGTCGTCGCTCAGGTGCGGCCGCGCGGCGGCGAGACCGTCACCCTCGAGTACCGTCGCGCCGGTGAACTGCGCACGGTGCAGGTGGCAGTTGCCAGCGAGCTGGATGCCGGCCTCCCGGTCGGCCGGATCGGTGTCTCCCCCGGCGAATTCGGCGGCTGGCCCCCGGGAATGGAGACCGTGGAACGCTACGGACCGCTGGGAGCCATCGGCCCGGCCTTCACCGAGATGGTCGACAAGACGCTGCTGACCCTCAAGTTCCTCGTGCGCATGCTCACCGGCGATGTTTCGGTGAAGAACATTTCCGGTCCGATCAGCATCGCCACGGCGGCAGGTGTGACGGCGCTGGAGGGACCCGGGTACTATCTGCAGTTCCTGGCGGTCATCAGCCTGAGCCTGGCGGTCCTGAACCTCCTGCCGGTGCCGGTGCTGGACGGCGGGCAGGTGGTGTTCCAGCTGGCAGAATGGGCGCGGGGGCGTCCGCTGCCGGAGCGGCTGCAACTGCTGACCCAGCAGGTCGGCATGGCGCTGCTGGCGGTGATGATGGGGATTGCGTTCTACAATGACCTGGCGCGGCACTTCGGGTAGCCGCGGGAGATGCCGGACAACATGTTTCATCCTCAGCAGACTGCTGGCCGCGGGTCCCGCGGCCTCCGCCACGCCGTGGCCCTCGCGCTGTTCGCCGGCGCGGGCGGATCTCTCTGGACGGTCGGGGCGGGGGCGCAGGACGCCATCGCGGCGGAGGCGGATTTCACCGTCGCCGACCTCAAGGTCGAGGGCCTGCAGCGCATCGCCGAGGGCACCGTCTTCAACTACCTCCCGGTGGCCATCGGCGACCGGCTGAACCGCACACGCATCGACGAGGCCCTCCGCGCCCTCTACGCCACCGGCTTCTTCCGCAACGTCGAGCTCCGCCGCGACGGCGACGTGCTGGTGGTGGTGGTGCAGGAACGGCCGTCGATCGAGAGCTTCACCATTGACGGCAACAAGGACATCAAGACCGAGGACTTGCAGAAGAGCCTGCGGAACGTCGGTCTGGCCACCGGCAAGACCTTTGATCGTTCCGTCCTCGAGGACGTGACCGGCTACCTGACCGACCAGTACTACAGCCGCGGCAAGTACGCCGTGAAGGTGGACGTGAAGGTCGACGAGGTGCCCGGGAACAAGGTGAAGGTGGCGATCAAGATCAAGGAGGGCAAGCGTGCCCGCATCCGCCAGATCAATATCGTCGGCAACACCTCGTTCACCGACGAGGAGATCCGCGAGGCCTTCGAACTGAAGACCCCGAACTGGCTGAGCTGGTACAAGCAGGACGACCGCTACTCGAAGGAGACGATGCAGGGCGACCTCGAGAAGCTGCGCTCCTTCTACATGGACCGTGGCTACGCCAACTTCCAGGCGGAGTCCACGCAGGTCACCATCGCCCCGGCCAAGGACGACATCTTCATCACCATGAATGTCGCCGAGGGCGACATCTACAAGGTGGCCGACGTGAAGATCGCCGGCAACCTGCCCGTGGCCGAGTCGGACCTGCGCAACTTCGTGCTGGTGCGCGAGGGCCAGACCTTCAACCGCAAGCTGATGACGCAGTCGCAGGAACTGATGAACCTGCGCCTCGGCGCCGACGGCTACGCCTTCGCGAAGATCGAGCCGGTGCCCACGCCCGACCCGGAGAAGAAGACGGTCAACATCACCTTCTTCGTCGAGGCCGGCAACCGCGTGTACGTGCGGCACGTCAATTTCCTCGGCACCGACAGCATCAACGACGTGGTCATGCGCCGCGAGATGCGCCAGCTCGAGGGTGCCTGGCTGTCGAACTCGGCGGTGGAGCGCTCCAAGGAGCGCCTGCAGCGCCTGCCGTTCGTCGAGAAAGTCGAGTTCAAGAACGAGCCCGTGGCCGGCACCGCCGACCTCGTGGACGTGAACTTCACGCTGAAGGAGGGTCTGCCGGGCCAGTTCGGTGGTGGCCTCGGCTACTCCGCCTCGCAGAGCCTGATGCTCAACGGCAGCTTCACGCACTCGAACTTCCTCGGCACCGGGCAGCGCGTGCAGGCGGAGATCAACGCCGGCCGCTACTCCAAGGTGTACAGCTTCGCCCACACGGACCCTTACACCACCATCGACGGCATCGCCCGTACCGTCTCGCTGGTCTACCGCGACGTCACGCAGTTCGTCTCGGCGGCCTCGGACTTCTCCACCAAGACGGCGACGGCGGCCCTCGAGTACGGCTACCCGATCAGCGAGTTCCAGTCGCTGCGATTCGGCGTGGCGCTGCAGCGCTCGGAGCTGCTGACCAGCAGCAACGGCAGCGCCCAGCAGGCCATCGACTGGGTGCGTGCCAACGGCTCGCCCTACGAGCGCGTCGAGGACTTCGGGTTCGGCTTCGGGCCGGTACGGTTCTACGGCAACACCTTCAACAGCTACGAGCTGGTGGGTGGCTGGGCCTACGATACCCGCAACCGCTCGATTTTCGCCGACCGCGGCATGCGGCACTCGCTGCAGCTGTCCTATGCCGTGCCGGGCAGCACCGTGCAATACGCCTCGGCCAACTACGACTATCTGCAGTTCGTGCCGCTGTTCGGCCGCTTCACGCTCGCGCTGTCGACGGAACTGGGTTACGGCCAGGCGCTGGGCGACACCACCGCGCTGCCGCCTTACAAGAACTTCTTCGGTGGTGGCCCGGACAGCGTCCGCGGCTACCGCGAGAGCCGGCTGGGCCCGAAGGACACCTTCGGCAATCCCTATGGCGGCAACCTCAAGCTGGTCAGCCGCGCCGAGTTGTTGCTGCCCACGCCGGAAAAATTCAAGACCAGCGTTCGCGTCAGCCTGTTCTACGATATCGGCAACATCTTCTCGACCGAGGGCGTGAAGTTCGTCGGCCGCGACGGCGTGACCCCGGTCGACTACGGCTTCGCGTTTGGTAGACTGCGGCAATCGGCGGGTATCGCTGCGCAGTGGCTGGCGCCCCTCGGCGTCTTCCGCTTCAGCCTTGCGGTGCCGCTCAACGCGGAGAAGGGCGACGGCGTGCTCTTCCCGGACGAGAAGGAAACTTTCCAGTTCTCGATCGGCAACGCCTTCTAGCGGCGGGGGTCAAGCCCCCGCAGCACATGATTCATCACACTCCAGCAACGGAACCTTCCATGACCCGAGCCAAGCTGAACCAAGCCACTCCTTTCGCTGCCATGCTGCTGGCCGCGGCGGCGGTCACTGCTTCCCCCGAGGCGGCGGCGGACCTCAAGGTCGGGGTGGTGGACCCGGCCCGCCTCGTGCAGGAGTCGCCGCAGGCGAAGGCCGCCATTGCCTCGCTCGAGGCGGAGTTCGGCCCCAAGCAGCGCCAGCTCGAGCAGGCGGCCAAGGACCTCAAGGCCCGCAAGGACAAGGCGACCACGCAGGCCGCCACCATGAGCGAGGCGGAGAAGGCCAAGCTCGACCGTGAACTGCGCGATGCCGAGCGCGACCTTACCCGCCGTGCCAACGAGTTCCAGGAGGACGTGAACGTCCGCCGCAACGAGGAACTCTCCCGCGTCCAGCGGGTGGTGCTGCAGGAGGTCTCGACCTACGCCAAGGCCAATGGCTACGACCTCATCCTGGCCGATGGCGTGCTCTACGCGACACAGGCCCTCGACGTGACCGGTCCGGTGCTGCAGGCGCTGCAGGTGTCCAAGCCGGCCCCGGCGGCGGCTCCCGCCAAGCCGGCGGCCAAGACGAACTGACCGACGCCCGGGCGCCGGTCGTGTCGACGCTCGGGACGGCTTCCGGAGCCCCTGCCGTATCGCTGGCGGGGGTTACCCTGGGCGAACTCGCCGTGCGGTTCGGCCTGGAACTGCGCGGCGATCCCGATCTCCGGGTCGGGTCGGTGGCGACGCTCCAGGATGCGCGCGCCGGGACCGTGTCCTTCCTCGCCAATCCCAAGTACCGCAAGTTTCTCGCCGCCACCGGCGCGACGGCCGTGGTGGTCGATGCGCGTTCGGCCGCCGGCGCGCCGTGTGCGGTACTGGTGGCCCCGAATCCCTATGTTGCCTACGCGCGCATCGCGCAGGTGCTGCACCCGGTGCCGGTCGCCGTCCCCGGTTGCCATCCATCGGCGGTCATCGATCCGACCGCCCGTGTGGCGCCCTCGGCTCACGTGGCGGCACTGGCCTACATCGGTCCTGGCGCGGTCATCGGCGAACGGGTCTTCATCGGTCCGGGCTGCGTGGTGGAAGCGGACAGCGTGGTCGGCGACGACACCCGACTGGTGGCGCGCGTCACGCTCGGCACACGGGTCCGGCTCGGTCGGCGCGTGATCCTGCATCCCGGCGTGGTGGTCGGCGGCGACGGCTTCGGTCTCGCGCCGGATCCGGCCGGCTGGGTCAAGGTGCCACAGGTCGGCGGCGTGGTCATCGGCGATGACTGCGAGGTCGGGGCGAACACCACCATCGACCGGGGCGCCATCGAGGATACCGTCCTC
>JBJTPC010000092.1:0-9097 GCA_046074905.1 Gammaproteobacteria bacterium | reverse complement strand
GTGCTGTCGGTGGTGCGCGTGCCGGACTATGCCGCGGCACTCGCCATGATCAACGGCCACGAGTTCGCCAACGGGACTGCCATCTTCACGCAGAGCGGCGCGGTGGCGAAAGCCTTCGTCCGCGAGGTGGAGGTGGGAATGGTGGGCGTGAACGTACCCATCCCGGTGCCGATGGCGTTCCACAGCTTCGGCGGCTGGCGCGCCTCGCTCTTCGGCGACCACCATATGCATGGTCCGGAAGGCGTGCGCTTCTATACCCGCCTGAAGACGGTGACGGAGCGTTGGCCGGAGCCGAAGTCCGTCAGCGCCGAGTTCGTGATGCCGACCATGAAGTGAGCGACGTGCCGCGCATGCATCCGCGCTGCCCGCGGCTGGCGATACTGCTGCTCGCGATGCTGCCCGCGGCGGGCGCGCGGGCAGATGACTGGGTGGTGGCCACGACGGAAGGCTGCCAGGTGGCCGTTCCGTCCCCGTCCGCGACAAGCACATTCCGCTGGCAAGGTGCCTGCGTGGACGGCAAGGCCCAGGGAACGGGCATCGTCACTTCCTCCGCTGGCGGCCTGATGCAGGGCGAGTTCCAGGCCGGAACCCCCGTCAACACCTGGGGATTCTGGCCCCTCCGGTTCACGGACGGCAGCGCCGTCATGGCGGCCCACAGCACGACGGACGGTGTGTCGACATGGGGTCCCCTGGACCTGCCGGCCGAGCAGGGCAAAGCGACACCGGCCGAGGCGACTCCCATGGTGGGAGAGTGGGAGTTCCTGAGCGGCAACGGCCGATGCCGCGAGCGCCACAGTTTCCGCGCGGATGGCACCTTCACCGTGGCCAGCGGCAAGGAAGTGATGACCGGCGCCTTTGCGGTGATGCAGGTCGTCAATGCCAGGTCACTGCTGGGCTTCCTCAAGACCGACATCGCCGGTAACGGCGAACGTGACTGCTCGGGCCGGCGCTCGCCGAAAGCACCGGACCGCACCCACTTCTTCTACCTGTCCGTGGAATCCCCCGACCGCATCGCCATCTGTCGCGTCTCGAAGGCGCCGCTGACCTGCGTCGGGACCTACACGAGGCTGCCGCAACCGTAAGCCTCGTCCTGACTGTCGCGGGCCTGGATCAGCGCGCGTGCCAATGGCGGCGGTGCGGCAGGAACAATCCGGCGAGTTGCTCGACCATCGCCGCACCGAGTGCCTCGGGACCGCCGATGGCGATGGCACGGCTGTAGTAGTCGGTCACGTCGTGCCCGATGCCGATGGCTACCAGTTCGACATCGGACCGCGTCTCGATCCACTTCACCACATTGCGCAGGTGCTGCTCGAGAAAGCTGCCGGCGTTCGCCGACAGCGTTGCTTCATCGAGCGGCACACCATCCGAGATCACCATCAGGATGCGTCGTTGCTCGCGCCGCGCCGCCAGGCGCTCGTGCGCCCACAGCAGGGCTTCGCCGTCGATGTTTTCCTTGAGCAGGTCTTCCTGCAGCATCAGTGCCAGGTGCTGGCGGGAACGGCGCCAGGGCTGGTCGGCGTCCTTGTAGATGATGTAGCGCAGGTCGCCGAGTCTTCCCGGATTCGCCCGCGCGCCGCCGCGGACCCATTCCTCGCGTGACTTCCCGCCCTTCCAGGCGCTGGTGGTGAATCCCAGCACCTCCACTTTCACGCCGCAGCGCTCGAGCGTGCGTGCGAGCACATCCGCACACAGGGCCGTCAGCAGGATGGGGCGTCCGCGCATCGAGCCGCTGTTGTCGAGCAGCACGGTCACGACCGTGTCCTTGAAGTCCGACTCCTGCTCCTCCTTGAAGGACAGGGAAGCGAGCGGATCGACCACCACGCGTGCCAGACGGGCCGGATCGAGCAGGCCCTCCTCGAGGTCGAACTTCCACTGCCGGCGTTGCTGCGTCAGCAGCAGGCGCTCCAGCCGATTGGCGAGCTTGGCGACCACCCCTTGCAGTCCGCGTGATTCGCGGTCGAGCTTGAGCCGCAACGCGGCCAGTTCGCCCTCGTCCGCCAGCTGGCGCGCCTGCACGATTTCGTCGTGGGCCCGCGTGAACACGCGGTAATTGCGGTTGGGATGGTCGCTGTCATCGACTTGCTCGCGCATCGACAGGCGCTGGCTGGCGTCGTCGGCGACCGGCTTGCCCGTGGTCTCGTGCTCTTCACGGGGGAGATCCGTCAACGGCTGCTTGGCCGCCACCTGGGGTTCGTCGTTCTCGAGGACGCCCTGACCTTCCTTCACTCGCAGCGGTCCGCCAGCCGGCGGCTCGCCGCCCGCGCCCTGCAGGCCACTCAACTCCGTCTCGCGGGCCTGGCGCTTCTCCTCCACCTCGGCACCGATCTCGTAGCCCAGATCCAGCGTCTTCACCAGGTCGTGTGCGGCGAACGCATAACGCTCCTGGTCGACGCCGCTGTCGCCCAGGCGCGCCAGGGCGGCCAGGGTTTTCGCGCCGATGAACTCCTGCGTCCTCGCCAGCAGGGGTGCAGTGGCTGCGGGAGGGGCCTGACCGGTCAGCTGCTCACGCGCGAGCAAGGCCACGGCCTGCGTCAGGCCGGTCGTGCGCAGGAACTGGCCCTTCAGGGTGCCGTTGCGCTCGAGCGTATCGAGCCAGGCGGCCTCCAGGTTCTGCCGCACCCCGGCGAGACCCTCGGTGCCATAGGCCTGGCAGCGGACTTCCTCGAGAGCGTCATAGACCTCGCGCGCCCGCAGGCCTGACGGACGATAGCGCGCATGCACCGCCGCATCGTGGTGTGCATGGCGCAGGGCCAGCCTGTCGGCATGGCCGCGCAATTTCTGCCATGCGGCCTCGTCCAGCGGGCCCGAAGGCATCGGCAGCACCAGCGTCTGCCCATCCAATCGCGGCCCCTGCGGCGAGAAGCGCACACGCACTTCCGGATCGCCGGACAGCGCCCGCGTTGCTTGCACCAGCGCCCGCTCGTACCGCTCCGGCAGGACGGTGGCGGGGCGGGGTGCCGTGGCGTTCACACGATCTTCCGGCGGGTCACGGCATCGGGCAGGTCTTTGCCGAAGGCGCGTTGGTAGAACTCCGCCACCGTCGCGCGCTCGAGTTCATCGCACTTGTTCAGGAAAGTGACCCGGAAAGCGAGGCCGAGGTCGCCGAAGATACGGGCATTCTCGGCCCAGGTGATGACGGAGCGCGGGCTCATCACGGTGGAGATGTCGCCGTTCATGAAGGCGTTGCGGGTCATGTCCGCGACACGGACCATGGCCATCACCGTCGGGCGTCCCTCCGCCGTGTCGTACCCGGGCTCGCGCGCCAGCACGATGGCGGCCTCTGCCTCGTTTTCGAGGTAGTTGAGTGCCGTGACGATGGACCAGCGATCCATCTGCCCCTGGTTCACCTGCTGCGTGCCGTGGTAGAGGCCCGAGGCATCGCCGAGCCCGATGGTGTTGGCGGTGGCGAACAACCGGAACGATTTATGCGGCGCGATGACACGGCTCTGGTCGAGCAGCGTCAACTTGCCATCCGCTTCCAGCACCCGCTGGATGACGAACATCACGTCCGGTCGTCCGGCATCGTATTCGTCGAACAGCAGCGCCACGCTGCGCTGCAAGGCCCAAGGCAGCAGTCCTTCACGGAATTCGGTCACCTGGAAACCGTCACGCACCACGATGGCGTCGCGACCGACGAGGTCGATGCGGCTGACATGTCCGTCGAGGTTCAGGCGCACCATCGGCCAGTTCAGGCGTGCAGCCACCTGTTCGATATGCGTGGACTTGCCGGTGCCGTGATAGCCCTGGACCATCACGCGCCGGTTGTGCGCGAATCCCGCCAGGATGGCCAGCGTCGTGTCCGGATCGAAGCGATAGCCCTCGTCGATTGCCGGCACATGCTCGTCACGCTGGCTGAAAGCCGGCACGGCCATGTCGCTGTCGACGCCGAAATCGCGCGCGGACACCGTGGTGTCCGGCCGGGCGGTGAGCAGGGGGTCGTGCCTGGAACGGTCGTCGTGCGGCGGGGACGCGGACGCGGTGTTCATCCCAGGTGGACCCAGGCCGACTTGGTCTGCGTGTAGCTGAGCAGGCCCTCGAGGCACTTGTCGCCGCCCTGACCCGACTGCTTGTAGCCGAGGAAGGGGGAGGTCGGGTCGCCGTGGTCATGGCAATTCACGCAGATCGTGCCGGCCTCGAGACCCCTGACCGCCTCGTGGGCGGCCTTGAGGTTGGAGGTCCACACGGAGGCGGCGAGGCCGTAGACGGTGTCGTTCGCCACCTGCAGCGCGTGCGCCAGTCCATCCACCTCGATCAGCGCCGCCACCGGCCCGAAGATTTCCTCGCGGGCAATGGTCATGCGGTTGTCGACGCGCGTGAACAGGGTCGGGTCGACGTAACACCCGGGACCCTCGAGCGTCCGGCCGCCGAGCGCCACTTCCGCTCCCTCCGCGATGCCCTTGCCGATGTAGTCCAGGACGCGGGCTTGCTGACGCGCGTTCACCACCGGACCGAGGGTGGTCGCCGGGTCGAGCGGGTCGCCGTTGCGGTAGGCCGTGGGCGCCTTGGCGATGAAGCGCTCGGTGAACTCGCCGATGATGCGCTTGTCGACGAGCAGCCGCGATCCGGCGCTGCACACCTGCCCGGTGTTGCCGAAGATCCCGTAGATGGCGTACTGGACAGCGCGGTCGAGATCATCGAGGTCCGCCAGGAAGATCTGCGGCGACTTGCCGCCGCATTCCAGGCTGACGCGCTTCATGTTCGAACGGCCCGAGTATTCCAGCATGCGCTTGCCGGTCACGGTGGACCCGGTGAAGGAGATCTTGGCCACGGCGTCATGCAGTGCCAGCGGCTCCCCGGCCACGGCGCCGTAGCCGTTCACCACGTTGAACACGCCAGGCGGGCCGCCGGCCTCGACGAACAATTCGGCCAGCAGCAGGGCCGACAGCGGCGATTGCTCCGCCGGCTTGAGAACCACCGTGGTGCCGGCAGCCAACGCGGGCGCCACCTTCCAGGCCGTCATCATCAGGGGGTAATTCCACGGCACGATGCAGCCCACCACGCCGAGCGGCTCGCGCAGCGTGTAGTGGAACGCCTCGCGGGCGGTGTTCGTGACCGAACCTTGCACTTTGTCGATCAGTTCGCCGAAATAGCGGAAAGTCAGCGACGCCTGGGGCACGTCCACACCGGTCATTTCGCGCACCGGCTTCCCCATCGCCAGCGTGTCGAGCAAGGTGAAGCGGGCCGTGTTGGCGTCGATCAGATCCGCGAACCTGGCCATGATGACCATGCGGTCACGGGGGGCCAGATTGCGCCAGCGACCGTCCGCGTGCGCCTGCCGGGCGCTTTCGACGGCGCGGTCGATGTCGCTGGCATCGCCAGCCGCGACCTCGCACAGGGGCTGGCCGGTCGCCGGATTCACGAGCGTGAAACGGCGGTTGCCCGGCGCCACCTGGGCGCCATCGATGAAGTGGCCGGTGTCGAACCGGAGCGAGGCTGCCAGCGCCTGCCACTCGGCATGGGTCTGGGGAACGGGGGTGGGGGTGCTCATGGCGGCAAGTATGCCGCAGAAATCCGGTGCGAAACCCCTGACGAAACCCGTGTGCTAGCCATAAAATTTTGGACCTCGGTGAATTATTTTTTCGCCGCCCCGCAGGCGGCTGTGCGAGGCTTGCCCCATGAGCGACACCCCGACTTCCGCCCGCCGTCCTTCCGGACGCGACGCCCGCCGCGCTGCCCGCGCCTCGGCCCTTCCTGACCACCTCCGTCCGGTCAACCCGGGCATGGAGAGCGGCCGCTACAAGCCGCTGTCGGACCACGACATCCAGCAGATCCACCAGACGGCCCTGCGCCTGCTCGAGGAAGTGGGTCTCGCGGATGCCCCCGAGACGGGTGTGGAGATCCTCACCAAGGCCGGATGCACCTTGACCGACACCGGTCGCCTGCTGTTCCCCCGCGCTCTCGTGGAGGACACCCTCGCCAAGGCCGGTCGCCGCTTCAAGCTGCACGCGCAGGATCCCCGTTTCGATCTCGAGCCCTGGGGCAAGAAGACCTACTACGGCACCGCCGGTGCCGCCGTGAACATGGTGGAAGTGGACGGCTCGTACCGCGAGTCGACCATCCGCGACCTCTACGACATCGGCCGCATCGTCGATCGCATGGAGCACATCCACTTTTTCCAGCGCGCCGTTGTGCCGCGTGACATCCCCGATCCCTTCGAGATGGACTTCAACACCTGCTACGCCGCGGTATCGTCCACCACCAAGCACGTCGGCAGCAGCTGGGTGATGCCCGAGCACGTCGAGGCTTCGCTGAAGATGCTCCATGCCATCGCCGGTGGCGAGGACAAGTGGCGCGAGCGCCCGTTCGTCAGCCAGTCGAACTGCTTCGTGGTGCCGCCGATGAAGTTCGCGACCGATGCCTGCCGCTGCCTCGAGGTGGCGGTGCGCGGTGGCATGCCCATCCTGCTGCTCTCGGCCGGCCAGGCCGGTGCGACGGCACCGGCCGCGCTGGCCGGTGCGCTGGCGCAGGAAGTGGCAGAGTGCCTCGCGGGCCTGGTGTACGTGAACGCCATCAGCCCGGGGCACCCCGCCATTTTCGGCACCTGGTGTTTCGTCTCGGACCTGCGCACCGGCGCGATGTCCGGTGGCAGCCCGGAGCAGGCGTTGCTGTCGTCCGCGGCGGGCCAGATGGCCCATTTCTACGACCTCACCGGCGGCACGGCTTCCGGCATGACGGACTCGAAGATCGCCGATGGTCAGGCGGGGGCCGAGAAGGCGCTGAACCACGCGCTGGTCGGCAACGCCGGCGCCAATCTCATCTACGAATCGGCCGGCATGCATGCCAGCCTGCTGGGGTACTCGCTCGACAGCCTGATCATCGACAATGACATCATCGGCGCCTCGCAGCGCACCATCAAGGGTATCGTGGTCGACGAGGAGCGCCTGTCGTTCGACGTCATCAAGGACGTGTGCCTGAACGGCCCTGGCCACTACCTGGGCTCGGACCAGACCCTGCAGTTGATGCAGACGGAATACATCTATCCCGGCGTCGGCGACCGTCGCAGCCCGGGCGACTGGATCGACCATGGTTCCACGGACGTTCTGCAGCGTGCCCACCAGAAGGTCGAGGAGATCCTCTCGACGCATTTCCCGGCGCACGTTCCCGAGGAGGTCGATGCCGCGATCCGTGCCGAGTTCCCGGTGAAACTGCCGCGTTCCTCGATGCGTCCGCGCGGCCAGGGCTGAGGAGCCAGCGCGCATGTCCCTCCCGAACCACGCCAGCGTCGTGATTGTCGGTGGCGGCGTCGCCGGCTGCTCCACTGCCTACCATCTCACCAAGATCGGCATCACCGACGTGGTGCTGCTCGAGCGCAAGCAACTCACCTGCGGCACCACCTGGCACGCGGCCGGTCTCGTTGGCCAGCTGCGGGCCACGCGCAACCTCACGGAGCTCGCCAAGTACACGGCTGACCTGTACCACTCGCTCGAGGCGGAAACGGGTCAGGCGACCGGCTTCAAGCAGAACGGCTCGATCAGCTGCGCCAAGACCGAGGCGCGCTTCGAGGAACTGAAGCGTGGCGCCTCAATGGGCAAGACCTTCGGTCTCGAGATCGACGTGCTCAGCTGTGCCGAGATCAAGGAACGCTGGCCGCTGCTGATGGTGGACGATCTCGTCGGTGGCATCTTCCTGCACAAGGACGGCCAGACGAACCCCATCGACACCACGCAGGCGCTGGCCAAGGGCGCCAAGATGCGCGGTGCACGCATCTTCGAGAACACGCCGGTCACGCGCATCCGCGTCGAGCATGGTCGTGCCGTCGGCGTCGAAACCGAACAAGGCTACATCGCCGCCGACACCGTGGTGATCTGTGCCGGCATGTGGTCGCACCAGTTGGCCCGCGAGACCGGGGTCACGGTGCCGCTGCATGCCGCCGAGCACTTCTACATCGTGACCGAGCCCCTCGAGGGCGTGCCGGCGAACCTGCCAGTGCTGCGCGTGCAGGACGAGTGCGCCTACTACAAGGAAGACGCCGGCAAGATCCTCATGGGCTGCTTCGAGCCCGTGGCCAAGCCCTGGGGCATGAACGGCATCTCGAAGGACTTCTGCTTCGACACGCTGCCCGAGGACTACGATCACTTCGAGCCCATCCTGCAGGATGCGATGCGGCGCGTGCCCAAGCTGGCGGACGCCGGCATCCAGCTGTTCTTCAACGGTCCGGAGAGCTTCACGCCGGACGACCGCTACTACATCGGCGAGTCCCCCGAGGTGAAGGACCTGTTCGTGGCCACCGGCTTCAACTCCGTGGGCATTGCCGCCAGCGGTGGTGCGGGCAAGGTGCTGGCGGACTGGATCCGCGACCGTCGGCCGCCGATGGACCTCGCCGACGTCGATATCCGGCGCGCCATGCCCTTCCAGGGAAACAAGCGCTATCTCCACGACCGTACCGTCGAGACGCTCGGACTGCTGTATGCCATGCACTGGCCGTACTACCAGTACCAGACCGCGCGTGGCGCCCGGCGCAGTGCCTTGCACGACCGCCTGGTCGCCGCCGGTGCGTGCATGGGCGAAACGGCCGGTTGGGAGCGCCCGAATTGGTACGCCGAACCGGGATCGAATCCGCGGTACGAGTACAGCTACGGTCGCCAGAACTGGTTCGAGAACTGCCGCGAGGAGTGTCTCGCCGTCCGTGACGCGGTGGCGTTGTTCGACCAGACGTGCTTCCCGAAATTCCTGGTGCAGGGCGCGGCTGTTGGGGCCCATGATGCCGATCATCGCCAGTCCCGCGGTGATGTCCGTCACCGTGCAATGCAGGCGACCCTCGGCCTTCAGGTGCTTGCGCAGCCACGCGAGGTCGCGGGTCTGGCAGATGGCCGAAGTGACCACGAGGAACTCGTCCTGCGCCAGTCGCGTGATGGTGAGATCCGCCTCGATGCCGCCACGCTCGTTCAGCCACTGCGTGTAGACGATGCGGCCCGGGGTGACGTCGAAGTTGGCGCAGGAGAGCCGGTTCAGGAAGGCGCAGGCGTCCTCGCCCTGCACCAGGAATTTCGGGAAGCAGGTCTGGTCGAACAACGCCACCGCGTCACGGACGGCGAGACACTCCTCGCGGCAGTTCTCGAACCAGTTCTGGCGACCGTAGCTGTACTCGTACCGCGGA
>JBJTPC010000091.1:0-7200 GCA_046074905.1 Gammaproteobacteria bacterium | reverse complement strand
GCGACATTGATGATGCCGGAGCCATCGGCCGCCAGGGCCCCCAACTTCTCGCAGGCCAGGCTGAAGATGGTGGGAAACATGATGGAATTGGTCAGCCCGATCGCCAGCAGGCTGTATCCCGACGTCGTTCCCATCGTCTGGGTGGAAACCAGGATCAGCGTGATCGCACCCAGCGAGACACCGGCCAATACGAGGCCGGGGCTCACCACGCGGAGCACTGCCGAACCGATGAAGCGACCGACCATCGCTCCACCCCAGTAGAGCCCGATCAGCTTGCCGGCCGCCTGCTCCTCGAGCCCCATCACCTCCGGCTGCATCAGGTAGTTGACGATGAGCGAGCCGATGGCCACCTCGGCACCGACGTAGAGGAAGATGCAGCTGGCGCCGAACCCGAAGCGGGTCCGCTTGAGCAGGTCGAGGCCTGCCAGACCGGTACCTGGCTCATGGCGTTCGCCCTTCAGGGCATTGCGGAACAACCAGACCACCCCGGCCACCACCGCCAGCGCGACGGCCAGACCCAGATAGCCCTTGACGATGGCCTGGGTCTCCGCGGTGCGATACGCATCAAGCTCGATTCCGGAGAGCTGGTCTGCGGTCACGGTCGCGAGGCCGCCGAGAATGAGAATGGAGCCGAAATACGGAAACACCGTGGTGCCGAGGGAATTGAAAGCCTGGGCGAAGGTCAGGCGGCTGTGCGTGGTGGCAGGCGGGCCCAGCAGCGAGATCAGCGGATTGGCCACCACCTGGACGACGACCACGCCGCTGGCCAGAACGAACAGGGCCAGCAGGAACACTCCGTAAGTGGCCGTCTGGCTCGCGGGAATGAACAGCAGGCACCCCGCCAGCATCGTCAGCAGGCCGGCGACCGCACCACGCATGTAACCAATACGCTTGACGAGCCGCGCGCCGGGGATACCGATCACCGCGTACGCGGTGAAGAAGCAGAACTGCACCAGCATCGCTTCGGTGTAGTTCAGGGTGAACAGTTCCTTCAGCTTCGGGATGATCACGTCATTCAGCGAGGTGATGCCACCGAAGATGAAGAACAGACCCATCACGAACAGCCGCAGCTGCGGCGCATCGACCGATTCGCCCGGCGAGGCCGTCGGTGACTGTGGGTTGCCTGATGCCATGATGGAGATCCCCCCTGTGGAATGGTTGTTCAAGGTGCGGTGGCGGGACAGACCGTGCCAGCCCTGCCGGCATCGACGCGCGCTCCACGGAGGGTCACCACGAGCCCCTCGTCCGCCTCGAGCCGCAACGCTCCCCCGACCGTGCGGAGATCGGCACCGGCGGCAGCGAAGCAATGGAGCGGAATCCGCGTCTCCGTCACCACACCGCGCGGAGCATTACCGATTGCGCTCGAAAAATCGAGTACACCGCCACCGAGGATGATCCGGCTGGGCGCCCCGGTAGCGCGATCGATGCGCCAGTCAAGCACCAACTCGGCGCCCGCGGCGGCGGCACCTGCGAGATCGATGGGCGCACCTTCGACCGAAATCTTCCCGGGTCCGCTCCAGGTGAATTGGCGCGCATCCGCCTGGGCGGAAAGGTCGACCGAACGGGAAGCGATCACGCCGTCGGCGGCCAGGTACCAAGGTGCCGGCACTTCGCCCAAGCGGAAGAAAGTTGTCGCGGTGGAGTCATTCCCAACCTCGAGACCCCACGCCTCGGGAAAGGAGGGCAAGGACACCGACTGGCGGTAATCCAGGCCGTAGCCAGGCTCGAACAGCGCGCGGTTCACGGGCGACCGTGCATCGGCCGGCCAAGCAAATGGCAGTCTTCCCGTGAACTCGCGTCGTACGCCCCCCTCGCGGTCGGCCACGAGCACATCCGCCACGCCCTCTCCCTGCGGACCCGGAAGCCAGGCGGCCACGAAGGCATCCGACCGGTTGAGCAGTCGCGTGGTGAACAGCGGACGGCCCGACAGGAACACCACGACCACCTTGACGCCGGCGGCCCGCAGCCGTTCGATCAGCACTTCCTCGCCGTGTCGTGGCACGAAGGCGAGATGCGGCAGGTCGCCCTGATACTCGGCATAGGGTTTCTCGCCGGTGATGACGATGGCGATATCGGGACGACCGTCCATCTCGCCCGTGGGCGAAACAACCGCCTCGCCACCGGCCGCCCGAACGGCCTTTGCAATGGCCCGGCCCACGGTCTGCCCGCGGGGAAAGTCGGCGGCCGTCGTATCCGTCCCCTGCCAGGTAATGGTCCACCCACCCGATTGCATCGCCATGTCATCCGCACCGGGCCCCGCCACCAGCACCCGGGCTCCGGGTCGAATCGGCAATGTGGACGCCTCGTTCTTCAGCAGCACCAGGGATTTCGCCACGGCTTCGCGGGCCACGGCCAGATGTTCGGGCGAGCCGATCACCGCGGATGTCCCCACCGACTCCCGTGCACCCTGCATGAGGCCCAGCTTGAACTTCACGCGCAGGATGCGGCGCACGGCGGCGTCGAGCCGTGCCGGTGAAATGCGCCCGGCGTTCACGTCGTCGACCGTGGCATGGAACAGCGCACGCCAACTCTCCGGCGCCATGAACAGGTCGATGCCGGCGTTGAAAGCCGCAGGACAGTGCGTGACAGTGCAACCCGGAACCTGCCCGTGGCCATTCCAGTCACCCACCACGAGTCCCGCGAAGCCCAGACGACCCTTGAGCACATCGGTCAGGAGGCTGTGGTTGCCGTGATGCTTCGTGCCGTTCCAACTGGAGAAGCTGGCCATCACCGTGAGGACACCGGCTTCGATGGCGGTGCGATAGCCGCCGGCATGGGTGGCAACGAGTTCGGCCTCGTCGATGCGCGCATCTCCCTGGTCGCGACCGTCGACGGTTCCGCCATCGGCGATGAAGTGCTTGGCCGTGCCTGCCACGCGGTTTGCGGGGAGCGGGTGACCACGACGGAGTTTGCCCTGCAGCCCCAGCGTCATGGCACGCGCATATCCCGCGACCAGAGCCGGATCGGCGGCATACCCCTCGTAGCTGCGTCCCCAGCGCAGGTCCTGCGGCACGGCCACCGTGGGTGCGAACGTCCACTCGATGCCGCTGGCCGCGAGTTCGACGGCGGTGATCTCGCCGATCCGCCGCATGAGGTTGGTATCGCGGGCGGCACCGAGGCCGATGTTGTGGGGGAACACGGTCGCACCAGGCAGATTGGAGTGACCGTGCACGGCATCGACGCCGAAAAGGATGGGAATCCCGGCCCCGCCACGCCGGGAAGCAGCGCGGAACTCGCCGACCAACCGCTGCCAGGTGGCGGCATCCGCGCGTTCGTTGCCATAAGGCCCGGAGTTGCCGCCCGCGAGGATGGAGCCGAGCGGATACTGCGCGAGATCCGCCGGTCGGATGAACTCGATATCGGCCTGGATGACCTGTCCGACCTTCTCCGCCACCGTCATCCTGGCGAGCAAGCGGGTGATGGCCGCCTCCGTTGCGGCATCGGTGATGGCCGTCGGACTCCGGGCAGCGGGCCAACGGGAGGGCGTGGCCGGGGCCGCGGGCACGCCGTGAGTGTCGGGACTCGGCGCGGCCACGGCGGCGGCCAGCGGAATCATCGCCGTGAACACCGCGATCGCGAACTACAGGGCGACGCGCAAGCGCGTTTTCAGGAATGCCATGAGTTGCCCACGCCCCCGGGAAGACGGACGCCCCCGGCAAAAAGCCCGGCGCCCGCTGCGCGGACCCGGGCTTTCTCGGAGAAGTGGCGGAGAGGGTGGGATGGTGCGGCCTGCGGCCGCATCCCTCGCCGGGCTCGGGACCATCGCCGGCAAGCGGCGATGTCCAGCCCGTCGCCTGACGGCGCCGGACTGTCGAACCCGATTGCTTGATGACCGTGGTTTCTCATCCCACCCCACTGGGCCGTAGCAAAAAGCCCGGCGCCCGCTGCGCGGACCCGGGCTTTCTCGGAGAAGTGGCGGAGAGGGTGGGATTCGAACCCACGGTGGGCGTAAACCCACGCCTGATTTCGAGTCAGGTACATTCGACCACTCTGCCACCTCTCCGCCGAGTGGTCCCCGCCTCGCGACAGGGAACGGGTATTCTAGCACCGTCTGTCCGGGTCGGAGAACCCCAGCTTGTCGTCGACGGCGACTTCCAGCAGCGTGTCCTGGCGCGCCCGCCTCCGGCAGGGCGCCCTGGTGCTGCTCGGGCTCGGCGCGTCCACCCTGCTCGGTACCTGCAGTTCGCCGCCCACCGTCATGCAACAGATCCTTGCCGCCGGCGAGCTGCGCGTCGCGACCCGCAACAGTCCGATCGCCTACTGGTTGGGGGCCAACGGTCCCGACGGCCCGGAGTACATGCTCGCCAAACGCTTCGCCGATCAGTTGGGGGTCAAGTTGACCCTGACCGTGCTCGATACACCGGAGAAACTGATGGCCGAGGTGCGCAGCAACCGCGCACATCTCGCCGCCGCCGGCCTTGCCATCACCCCGCGCTTGCCGCGCGATCTCCTCTGGGGCCCGGCCTACACGGAAGCGAAACAGTTCGTCATCACCCGACCCGGAACCCGACGACCCAGGGACGCGCGCGCACTGCAGGGACTGCGTGTCGAGGTCGTGGCCGGCAGCGCCCAGGCCACCGCGCTGCGACGCGCCACCGGCGTGCAGACACCGACCTGGCTCAAACCCCTGCCATGGTTCAAGCCGTTGCCGTGGAAGGAGACCTCGGGGGTTTACGTGCTGGACCTGCTGGACCGGGTCTCGCGCGGTACGCTCGATGCCACGGTGGCCAACCAGTACGAATACCAGTTGGCGAGGAACTTCCATCCCGAATTGGCCATCGCTTTCGAGTTGCGAGAGAGCGCGCGGCTTGCCTGGCTCCTGCCGAAACGCGAAACGGCCCTGGTGACGGAGGCGCAACACTTCTTTGCCGCGGTTGCGCCGCATATTCGACAGTGGCTCGCCGCCCACTACGACGACCCGCAGCGGCTGGACTACGTCGGGGCCCGCAACTTCATCCGGCATGTCCATGACCGCCTCCCGGCCCTGCGCGGCGACTTCCAGGAGGCCGGCACGGTAACCGGGGTGGATTGGCGGCTCCTGGCGGCCATTGGCTACCAGGAAAGCAAATGGGACCGGACGGCCGTCTCGAAGACCGGCGTCCGGGGCCTGATGATGCTCCAGGAAGACACGGCGACGCGCATGGGAGTGAAGGACAGGCATGATGCGCGTGACAGCATCTTCGGTGGTGCCCGCTACTTCCGCGAGGTCCGCGAGATGATTCCCGCACGCATCCCCGAACCGGACCGCTCATGGTTCGCACTCGCGGCCTACAACGTCGGCTATGGCCACCTGGAAGATGCACGAGTCCTCACCCAGCAGCGTGGCGGCAATGCCGACCGCTGGCAGGATGTGCGCGCCAACCTGCCGTTGCTGGCGATGGAAACCTGGTATCTCCGCACGAAGCATGGTTACGCGCGAGGCTACGAGACGGTCCGGTTCGTCGACAACGTCCGCGCCTATCTCGACATCATGGAGTGGGTCGCCCCCGATCCGGACGAGGTCGTGCCTGCCGGGGCCTCGAGCGGCACCATCAAGCGCCGGGTCAGCGTCGGGCGCTGAAGAACTCGCGCAGCAGGTCGCCGCACTCCGTGGCGAGCACACCCCCGAAAAAATCGATCCGGTGGTTGTGGCCAGGCACCTGGAACAGGTTCAGGCGACTGCCCACGGCACCGACGCGCGGATCCCAGGCACCGAACACCACACGCTCCACGCGCGCGTGCAGCATCGCCGCCGCACACATCGCGCAGGGCTCGAGCGTGACGTAGAGAGTCGTGCCCTCGAGACGATAATCCCCCGCGCTCGCCGCCGCGGAACGCATCACCAGCACCTCGGCGTGCGCCGTCGGGTCATGCAGCGCGATGGGGGCATTGCCCGCGACCGAGAGCAGCTCGTTGCCGCGAACCAGCACCGCTCCGACCGGCACCTCGCCGCCGGCAGCAGCCTCGCGGGCCGCCTCGAGGGCCCGTCTCATCCAGCGTTCGTCGCGGGTGTCCATGGGCGCATTGTCGCCAACGGTCGGCGATAGGGAAAGGCTATTAGATATATGGAAACAATCGATTAGATGATTTCGATAGTTTTTATCAACATTCACTCCATCGGCAGGGGCACCCCTGGCCGAATCCATCACCCCCAAGGATCCAGGAGCGAATGCCATGTCCCTCATCAATACCGTCATCAAGCCCTTCAAGGCCACCGCTTACCAGGCGGGAGAGTTCATCCCGGTCACGGAGGCCACGCTCAAGGGCAAGTGGTCCATCGTCTTCTTCTACCCGGCCGACTTCACCTTCGTCTGCCCGACCGAGCTCGGCGACCTCGCCGACCACTACGACGCCTTCAAGGCCATCGGTGTCGAGATCTACGGCGTGAGCACCGACACCCATTTCACGCACAAGGCCTGGCATGACACTTCGGACACCATCCGCAAGGTGCAGTATCCGCTGATCGGCGACCCCACCGGGACCCTGACCCGCAACTTCGGCGTGATGATTGAGGAAGAAGGCCTGGCCTTGCGCGGCACGTTCGTCGTGAATCCCGAGGGCCAGATCAAGCTCTGCGAGATTCATGACAACGGCATCGGTCGTGATGCCCGCGAGTTGCTGCGCAAGGTCCAGGCGGCCCAGTACGTCGCCAACCATCCGGGACAGGTCTGCCCCGCCAAGTGGACACCGGGCGCTGCCACCTTGGCGCCATCGCTCGATCTCGTCGGCAAGATCTGAGTCCCGGGAAGCGCCCTGTCCACGGATGGGGCGCCTCCCCCTGCTGTCCTTCGACGGAACGCCACAAGCACAGGAATCCCCGTCATGCTCGACCCGAACCTCAAGTCGCAACTGCAGGGCTATCTGGCCCGCCTGACCGCTCCGGTGGAACTCGTGGCGTCGCTAGTCGCCCCCGGTGACGACATGGATCCCGACGCAATCGCCAAGTCGGCGGAAATGCGCAGCCTGCTTACCGAGCTCAGCCACCTGTCGCCGCTGATCCGGTTGCGCGAGGACGGTGACGCCGAACGCCGTCCTTCATTCACGGTCGGCGTCCCGGGAATGCCGGCCCGCATCACTTTCGCCGGGCTCCCCATGGGCCATGAATTCACCTCGCTCGTCCTGGCCTTGCTGCAGACCGGGGGCCATCCCCCCAAGGTCGCTGCCGAGACCCTCGAGCGCATCCGCAACCTCGAGACCGAGCTGACCTTCGAGGCCTACATT
>JBJTPC010000090.1:0-7775 GCA_046074905.1 Gammaproteobacteria bacterium | reverse complement strand
CCTTCGAGGCACGTTTCCTCGAGGTCAAGGGCGACCTCCTCGGCGACAAGGGCGACGCCAAGGGTGCAGCCGAGGCCTGGCGCAAAGCGCTCGAGAAGGATGCCGAGGGGGTCCTCGCGCGCGAGTTCGTCGAGCTGAAGCTCAACCAGGCGGGTGGTACGCCGCCCACCGCCGCCGCGGCGGCCGGCGGTGCGCCGTGATCGCGCGCCCGGTGGTTGACCGGCGCTGGTGGCCTCTCGCGGCCGTGTTGGCGGTCGGCGTGCTGGCCGGTTGCAACAAGAAGGAAAAGGATGTCGACCCGCCGGCCGAGTTGGTCGAGTTCAAGGCCACGCTGGATGTGCAGAAGGCCTGGTCCGTGGGCACGGGCGGCGCCGAACCCGTGCTGCGCCTGGCCTTGGCTCCGGCGGTGGCGGAGGACCGCGTCTACGCCGCAGGTCACGGCGGTGATGTCGTCGCCGTGGCGTCTGCCAACGGCCGCACCCTGTGGCGGACGGATACCAAGCTGCCGCTGTCGGCGGGCCCCGGCGTCGGCGCAGGCCTGGTGGTGGCCGCGACTGGCGACGGCGAGGTCGTCGCGCTCGAAGCCACCAGCGGCAAGCAGCGCTGGAAGACACGCATCCCCGGCGAGGTGATTGCCGCCCCCGCCATTGGCGAGAGCGGCGTGCACCTGCGTGCCGTCGATGGTCGCGTGTTCACGCTGGCGCTGGCCGACGGTGCCCCGGTCTGGTCGGATGAGCAGGGCGTTCCCCGACTCTCGTTGCGCGGCGCCGCCCCGCCCACCCTGGCTGGCGATGTCCTGCTCGTGCCGTTCGACAACGGCAAGCTGATGGCTTATGCCCCGGTGCAGGGGGACATCCTCTGGGAGTCGTCGGCCAATCCGGCCAGCGGCAAGACGGAACTCGCCCGGCTGAACGACATCGATGGTCCCGTCGCGGTCGACGGCAAGGATGTGTTCGTCGCCGGCTTCCAGGGCCGGGTGACGATGCTGGCCCTCGACAGTGGCCAGGTCTGGTGGTCGCGTGATTTCTCCGCCGTGGGCGGTCCGGCGCTGGGTGCCGAGAATCTCTACGCTACCAACGCCGCAGGCACGGTGGTGGCCCTGCGCCGTCGCGATGGTGCGCCGGTGTGGGAACAGTCGGCGCTGGCGTATCGCCAGGTCACCGCGCCGGCGGTGGCCGGCGACTCGATTGTCGTCGCGGACTTCGAGGGTGTGGTGCACTGGCTCGAGTCCACCACCGGCACGCTGGCCGGTCGTGCCAAGACCGGGGAGCGCGTACGCTTCGCGCCGGTCGTGGCCGGCAACCTGGTCGTCGTGCAGGACGACGGCGGCACGGTCACCGCGTTCAAGACCCGTCCGGCGCGCTGAGGCGCGCCGGACCGTACAAGGAACCCCGCTTCATGCTGCCCGTCGTCGCGCTCGTGGGGCGCCCCAACGTGGGCAAGTCCACGCTTTTCAACGTCATCACGGGTACCCGTGATGCGCTCGTGGCGGACCTCCCCGGCCTGACGCGCGATCGCAAGTACGGTTACGGCCGGCTCGGCCCCGCACCGTCCATCGTCATCGATACGGGCGGGCTGGTGGAGACACCGGCCGGGATCGAGCAGCCGATGGTCGAGCAGACCCGCCGCGCCATCGACGAGGCGGACCGCATCATCTTCGTGGTGGACGGTCGTGCGGGCATCACCGCCACCGACCGCTGGGTGGTCGATCTCCTGCGGCGCACGCAAAAGCCGGTGATCGTGGCGGTCAACAAGGCCGAAGGCATCGACGACGACCTGTTCATCGCCGAGTTCCATGCCTTCGGACTCGGCGAGCCCCTGGCGATCTCCGCTGCCCATGGCCAGGGCGTTTACGACCTGATGGCCCGCGCGCTCGAGGGGCTGGTTCCGGACGCGGACGAGACAGCGGACGCGCCGGCGGCAGCACCCGAGCGCGAGCAACGCGTTCGTGTCTGCGTGGTCGGCCGGCCCAACGTCGGCAAGTCGACACTCATCAACCGCTGGCTGGGCGAAGAGCGCCTGGTGGCTTTCGACCAGCCTGGCACCACCCGCGACACCGTCCACGTGCCCTTCGAGCGTGACGGCAACCTCTACGACCTCATCGATACCGCCGGTGTGCGACGCAAGGCCCGTGTCGAGGAGGCGGTCGAGAAGTTCAGCGTGGTGAAAACGCTGCAGGCCATCGAGGAGGCGCACGTGGTGGTCGGCGTGCTCGATGCCAGCGAGACCGTCGGCGACCAGGATGCCAGCTTGCTCGGCTTCGTGGCCAGTCGTGGACGCGCGCTGGTCATCGCCGTGAACAAGTGGGATCACATTCCCCAGGACCAGCGCGAGCACATCAAGAACCAGATCGCGTTACGCCTGCCGTTCGTGGACTACGCGCCGCTGCATTTCATCTCGGCGCGTCACGGCACGGGGGTCGGGGAACTGCTGCGCTCGGTGGATGCCGCCTACCAGTCGGCGATGAAGGAACTGCCGACCAAGGAATTGACCCGCCTGCTCGAGTCCGCGATGGAGGCCCACCAGCCCCCGTTGGTGCGGGGCCGTCGCATCAAGCTGCGTTATGCACACCAGGGCGGGCGCAATCCGCCGCTGATCATCATCCACGGCAACCAGGTGGAGCGCGTTCCGGACACCTACCGGCGCTACCTGGTGAACATGTACCGCACCGCCTACAAGCTCGTCGGCACGCCGGTCAAGGTGGAGTTCCGTGGCGACGAGAACCCGTTTGCCGGGCGCAAGAACGAACTCACGCCGCGCCAGGTGCGCAAGCGTCGACGCTTGATCAAGCGCAACCAGCGCTAGTGCTTCTCGGGCCGGTGGGAGGCGAAGGCCAGCCGGTCGAGTACGCCCATCAGCACTGCCGAGATGACGAAAGTCATGTGCAGCACGACGTACCAGAGGATCTTGTCGTTGGGCAGGTCTTTCGTCTCCATGAAGATCCGCAGCAGGTGGATGCTGGAGATGGCGACGATGCTGGTGGCGACTTTCAGCTTCAGGGTGCCGGCATCCAGCTTGCCCAGCCAGCCCAGCGAGTCCGTGCCCTCGGCGTCGATGCGCGACACGAAGTTCTCGTAGCCCGAGAACATCACCATCACGATCAGGCTGCCGACCAGCGACAGGTCGATCATGGCGAGCACGGTCAGGACGAGATCCGCTTCCGCCATCTCGCGCACGTGCATCACCACGTGGATGGCCTCCTGGAAGAACTTGACCGCCAGCGCGATCAGCGCCAGCCCGAGACCCAGGTAGACGGGGGCCAGCAGCCAGCGCGCCGCGAACAGGACCTTCTCGAAATACCGCTCGAACATGCTCAGTTCCACTCCACGCCGGACTGACCAGCCCTGCAGGTCGGGCAAGGCCGCGGCAGGGCCGGGCCGGTCAGCGATGTTTCCTGCCGCGTCATTCTCGCACGGCCTTCACGCCCGCCGTGACCCGGCCACCTGCCAGACGCACGTCGATTTCATCACCCGGGGAGAGTTGCCCGCTGTCCGTCACCACACGGCCGGTCGGGCCGGTGACCAGTGCATAACCCCGGGCGAGGGTGGCCAGGGGGCTGACGGCATCCAGCGTGCGAGCCGCCAGCGCCAGGCGCTGGCCTTGGCGCTGCAGCAGTGCCGGTCCGGCGGCCCGCAGCCGCCCCGCCAGTTGCCTTTCCCGTTGCTGCAGGAGTGCCAGCCGGCGGGCCGGTGAGCGGATGGTCAGCCGGCGCTCCAGCACCGCCAATTGTCGATGGAGGCGTGCCGTCCGGGCAGGCAGCGCCTGACCCAGGCGGCGGTCGAGTTCGTCGAGGCGTTGCGCGAGGCGCTCCAGCCGGGGTTGCGGGCCGGCCTGCTCGAGTCGGCCGGCGAGCCAGCGGTTGCGGTCGCGGAGGCGATCGAACCGGTTTTCCTGGGCCTGCAGCAGTCGCCGTGCCGCCAGCGCCATCCGGCGCCGCCACACGGCGGCATCCGGCACTACCAGTTCTGCGGCTGCGGAAGGCGTCGGTGCCCGGACGTCGGCGACGAAATCGGCAATGGTGAAGTCGACCTCGTGCCCCACGCCGCTGACCACCGGGATGGGACAGCGGGCGATGGCACGGGCCACCGCCTCGTCGTTGAAGCTCCAGAGGTCTTCCAGCGAGCCGCCGCCGCGGGCGACGATGACGACGTCCACCTCCGCGCGCCGACCGACCGCCTCGAGGGCGGCCACGATCTGCGCCACGCTGCCGCTACCCTGGACCTGGGTCGGGTACACCAGGACCGGCACCGCAGGAAATCGCCGGGCCAGGACGTGGATAACATCGCGCAGGGCGGCCCCCGTCGGCGAGGTGACCACCCCGATGGCGCGTGGCAATGTGGGCAAGCCCCGCTTGCGCGTCGGATCGAACAGGCCCTCGGCTTCGAGTCGCGCCTTGAGCTCCTCGTACTGGCGCCGCAGCAAGCCTTCGCCGGTATCCTCGAGGCTGTCCACGACCAGCTGGAATTCGCCGCGGGCCTCGTACAGCGTGACGCGGGCGCGCAGCAGTACCTGCTGGCCGTCGCGCGGCGGCGTGCGGACCAGCATCGCGCGCTGGCGGAACATCGCGCAGCGCACCTGGGCTTGTCCGTCCTTCAGGGTGAAGTACCAGTGGCCACTCGCCGGGCGGGACAGGTTGGAGATCTCGCCCTCGACCCAGAGCACACCGAGACCGCGCTCCAGAACGCTCCGGGCGGCAAGGACCACCCGCGATACTGAGAAAATGTCCCGACCCCCGGTCCCCCCTGCCGGTCCCGTCGCGGGTTCCGGGCGCTCGGGGCGACCGCCGCGAGGCTGGGCATGCGGCTCGTCGAAGGCATTCTCTGGAGGAGACATCCCGATACTCTAGCCGCTGTGATGGAAGTTGTCCCGCAGGGCGCCGCGCTGTAGAATCGCGCCCTTTATCAACGTCCACCAAACGGCTCCCGAACGGCGGAGACCGACGTCATCCGAGGCAGCCCCCGAGGCCGGCATCCATCGCCGGGCCCGGGTTCGGCTTACCCGGCCCCCGCCGCAGGGTCGCCAGACGCCCGGGGGCTCATCATGCGCATCATCCAGGAAGCACTCACCTTCGACGACGTCCTGCTCGTCCCGGCGTACTCGGAGGTGTTGCCGCGCGACGTCGACCTCTCGACCCAGCTCACCCGCGGCATCCGGCTCAACATCCCGTTCGTCTCCGCGGCCATGGATACCGTCACCGAGGCCCGCCTCGCCATCACTCTTGCCCAGGAAGGCGGCATCGGGGTCATCCACAAGAACATGTCGGCAGAGGCGCAGGCCCGTGAGGTGCTGCGGGTCAAGAAGTACGAGACCGGCATCATCTCCGACCCGATTACCGTCACCCCGGAGCAGACCGTGGGCGCCGTCATCGAACTGACCCGTGCCAAGGGCATCTCCGGCATGCCCGTGGTCAACGGCGGTGGCGAAGTGGTCGGCATCGTCACCGCGCGCGATCTCCGCTTCGAGACCCGTTTCGACGCCAAGGTGTCCGATGTGATGACGCCCAAGGAGCGTCTGGTCACGGTGCGCGAGAATGCGCCGAAGTCCGAGGTGCTGGGCCTGCTGCACAAGCACCGCATCGAGAAGGTGCTGGTGGTCGATGAGGCCGGCAAGCTCACCGGCATGATCACCGTGAAGGACTTCCAGAAGGCGCAGGAATTCCCGCGGGCAGCGAAGGACAGCAGTGGCCGGCTGCGCGTCGCTGCCGCGGTGGGGACGAGCCCCGACACGCTCGATCGCGTCGCCCAGTTGATGGAGGCCGGCGTCGACATGGTGGTGGTGGACACCTCGCACGGCCATTCGCGTGGCGTGCTGCAGATGGTCAAGCAGGTGAAGGCCCGCTACGGCGACCTGCAGGTGGTCGGTGGCAACATCGTCACCGCCGAGGCGGCACTCGCGTTGGTGGACCACGGCGCGGATGGCGTGAAGGTGGGCATCGGCCCGGGCTCGATCTGCACCACGCGCATCGTGGCCGGGGTGGGCGTGCCGCAGATCAGCGCCGTCTCCAACGTCTCGGCGGCGCTGGCCGGCACGGGCGTCCCGCTCATCGCCGACGGCGGTATCCGCTTCTCGGGTGACGTGGCCAAGGCGATTGCCGCGGGCGCAAATACCGTGATGATCGGCGGCATGTTCGCGGGTACCGAGGAAAGCCCCGGCGAAGTGGAGCTCTACCAGGGCGGCTCCTACAAGAGCTACCGCGGCATGGGCTCGCTGGGCGCCATGGCCCAGCGGCATGGCTCCTCGGACCGCTACTTCCAGGACACCACCAGCGAACTCGAGAAGCTGGTGCCGGAGGGCATCGAGGGCCGCGTCCCCTACAAGGGCAGCCTGGTGAAGATCGTGCACCAGCTCTGTGGCGGCCTGAAGGCTGCCATGGGCTACACGGGCAGCGAGAACATCGAGGCAATGCGCAGCCGCCCGCAGTTCGTGCGTATCACCAATGCCGGAGTCAAGGAGAGCCACGTCCACGACGTGACCATCACCAAGGAAGCTCCGAACTACCGCATCGGCTGATCCACCGTCCGCATTTCCTCCAGTTTCCGGGGTTCTTCCTGTGACCGATATCCACGCCGACCGGATCCTCATCCTCGACTTCGGCTCGCAGTACACCCAGCTCATCGCGCGTCGCGTGCGCGAGCTGGGCGTCTATTGCGAACTCCATCCCTGGGACATGGCGGATACCGAGATCCGCGCTTTCTCGCCCAAGGGCATCATCCTCTCCGGTGGCCCGGAGACGGTCACCCTCGAGGGAACGCCGCGCGCGCCGGCGGAGGTATGGGCGCTCGGCGTACCCGTGCTGGGCATCTGCTACGGTCTCCAGACGATGGCCCATCAACTGGGCGGTCACGTCGAGGCCCACGACTCCAAGGAGTTCGGCTACGCCGAGATCCGTGCCCGCGGCCATTCCGCGCTCCTGCGCGACATCGAGGACCGGGTCAATGCCGAGGGCCACGGGCTGCTGGACGTCTGGATGAGCCACGGCGACCGCGTCGTGGAAGCGCCGCCCGGGTTCAAGGTCATCGCCTCGACACCGGACCTGCCCATCGCCGGCATCGCGGACGAAGCCCGCCATTACTATGGCCTGCAGTTCCATCCCGAGGTGACGCACACCACGCAGGGCGAGCGCATCTACTCGCGATTCGTCCACGAAATCTGCGGCTGCGGTCATTCCTGGAATCCCGGCAACATCATCGCCGACGCCATCGAGCGGGTGCGCGTCCAGGTGGGGCAAGGTCGTGTCCTGCTGGGACTTTCCGGTGGCGTGGACTCCAGCGTCGTGGCCGCCCTGCTGCACAAGGCCATCGGCGACCAGCTCACCTGCGTCTTCGTGGATCACGGCCTCCTGCGCCACCATGAAGGCGACCAGGTGATGCAGATCTTCGCCATGAATCTCGGTGTGAAGGTGATCCGCGTCGATGCCGAGGAGCGCTTCCTCAAGGAACTCGCCGGCGTGGCGGATCCGGAGGCCAAGCGCAAGATCATCGGGCGGCTGTTCGTCGAGGTGTTCGACGAGGAGTCCAACAAGCTGGCAGGGGAGGGTGCTGCCGAGCACGAGCGCGTGCAGTTCCTCGCGCAAGGCACCATCTATCCCGATGTCATCGAATCCGCCGGCGCCAAGACTGGCAAGGCACATCTCATCAAGAGCCACCACAACGTGGTTGGCCTGCCGGCGCACATGAAGCTGAAGCTCGTTGAGCCCCTGCGCGAGCTCTTCAAGGACGAAGTGCGCCGCATCGGCCTCGAGCTCGGTCTCCCCGCCGAGATGGTGCACCGCCATC
>JBJTPC010000089.1:0-2951 GCA_046074905.1 Gammaproteobacteria bacterium | reverse complement strand
GTCTCCGCAGCGGCCGGTTTCGTTTCCGGTCCGTTTCGCCGCTGCCCTCATGGATGGCACACTGTCGCCGATGGACAGCAAGCCCGTACCGCCCGACGCCTGCCGCTTGCGCTGGTATCACCGGCTGGCGCCGGTCCTGGCGGTGCTGACGGGGCTGGGTACTGCCTGGGTTGCGGTCCGCGGAACGCAGCAGTCGCCGGTCCCGGGCTCCCCCTGGGAGGTGAATCTGCTGGCCGGCAGTCCGGAAGCGGATCCCTACACGCGGGCCCGAGTCGCCTTGAATGGCTTGCTGGCCCTGTCGCCGCGGGAGACGCTCTACTACACCGCCCGCCACGACGGCGAAGGGCGGCAGCTGCGCGCCGACTGCCGCTACCGGATCACGGGGACTTCACCCGATGCGCGCTGGTGGAGCATCACCGCTTACGCCGAGGACTTGTTCCTGTTCCGCGATCCCGCCGGGCGGCACAGCGTGGACGCCACGGCCTTGCCCGGTGGCGGCTTCGCTTTCGAGACCGGTCCGGCCCATGCCGCGTCGCTCCGCGATCACGGTGTTCCCTGGCTACCCACCACGGGTGAGGGTGGCCTGATCCTGACCCTGCGTCTCTACCAGCCTTCGGCGGCCTTGTCGGACGATCCGCTGGCCCTGCGGGTGCCCTCGATACGCCGCCTCGGAGCCTGTCCGTGACGGTGGCACGGCGCCCGTGGTATTGCCGCCCCTCGGGTTGGCTCGCCGTGGCGGTGGGATCCCATCTGTTGTGCGTACTGCTGTTGCCGCGGCTGGTGATGGGCGCAGCCATGCATCGGTTGGGCGAAGTGGCCGGTGGCGAGAACCGGGCCATGCTGGCGCCGCCCACCGATGCCGACTCGCGGCGCATCGTCATGCCCAGTCCGGACCTCCGCTACGCGGTCTGCGTCTACAACCTCGCGGACGGTCCGCTGCGAATAGAGGCGGATCCGCGTTGGCCGGCGTATTGGTCCGTCGCCCTCTACGACGCGCGCACCGACAACTACCACTCCCGCAACGACCGACAACTCGCCGGACGTCCCCTGCGTTGGTTGCTGGTCCCGTCACCCGCAGCACGCCCCGCCGGATTCGATGGCGAGGTGGTGGTGTCACCGACGCAGCGCGGGATCGTGCTGATGCGCCTGCTGGTGCCGGGGCACGCCGGCAAGTCGGTCACGGTGCGGTCTGACGTGTTGCGCTGCGCGCCGCATAGCGCTGCGCGAGGATAGCCCCCGCGAGCAACTGCGCCTGGTGGAAGGCCAGCATCGGCACGACCAGCAGCCCCAGTGCGGGGTAGGCGCCAAACAGCGCCTTGGCCATCGGCATGCCGTTCGCCAGGCTTTTCTGGCTGCCGCAGAGCAGCAAGGTGATCTCGTCTTCCGGAGGCAGTCCGAGCCGTCGCGCGACGTCGCGCAAGCCCAGCAGCATCATCCCCAGCAGCACGAGCGCCGACACCGTGACCAGCAGCAAGGCGCCTGCCGAGACCTGGTGCAGGGCATCGGTGGCCACCGCATCGCAGAACGCCACGTAGACGACCAACAGGATCGCACCGCGCTCGAGCGCCCTCGTCCAACGTGGAATCGCCTGCAGTCGCGGCTGCAGCCATGGCTGCAGGAGATGACCGATGCCGAACGGCAGGAGCACGGTCAGGAACAGCGAGCGCATCGCCTCCAGCCACGGCAGGTGCAGTCCGCTGGTGGCTGCCACCAGGCTGACCAGCAGGGGAGTGATGGCGATGCCGAGCAGCCCGGAGAGCGTGGCGTTGAAGATTGCCGCCGGCACGTTGCCCCGCGCGATGCCCACCAGCGTCACCGACGTGGCGATGGTGGACGGGATGGCGCACAGGTAGAAGAAGCCGAGCGCCAGCGGTGGTGCCACGAAGGGTCCGAGCAGCAGATAGCCGATCAGGCCGAGAGCCGGGAAGCCGAGGTACGTGGCTCCCTGCACCAGCGCGTGCAGGCGGAAGTTGCGGCTGCCGTGACGCAGGCGCTCACGCGATACCTGGGCCCCATGCAGCGCGAAAACCAGGACGATGCCGAGGCTGGTATAGGACCCGAGACCGAGATGACCCTGGCTGCCGCCCCACTCGGGAGTGAGGAATGCAAGCAGCAGGACGGCGAGAATGCCCAGCAGGAAGCTGTCGAGCCATGCCGGCCAGCGCCAACGCGCAAGCCGGCCCGCACCGCTGCCGGCAGCCGGCCTCATGTGCGGCGTGGATCCAGCGTTTCCACGCCGCTTTCGCGACCGATCAGGAGCACGTCCGCACCCCGCCGCGCGAAAAGGCCGTTGGTGACCACGCCGGCGACGTGGTCGAGAGTGGACTCGAGTTCCACCGGATCGGTGATGGCAAGGTGATGCACGTCGAGGATGCAGTTGCCGTTGTCGGTGACCACACCTTCGCGCAGCACCGGCTGGCCGCCCAGCGCGACGATACGGCGGGCGACATACGAGCGCGCCATGGGAATCACCTCGACCGGCAGCGGAAACCGACCGAGCACGTCCACCAACTTGCTGTCGTCCATGATGCAGACGAACTTCCGCGACGCTGCGGCCACGATCTTTTCACGTGTCAGCGCCGCGCCACCGCCCTTGACCAGCGCACCGTGACGGGTCGCCTCGTCCGCACCGTCGACATAGAGGGCGAGGTCGCCGGTCGAGTTCAGGTCCATGACCTCGATGCCGGCGGCGCGCAGCAGTCGACTGCTCGCCTCGCTGCTCGAGACGGCTCCGCGGATGTCGTGGCGGCGGCGGGCGAGGGCGGCGATGAAGTGGTTGACCGTCGAACCGGTCCCCACGCCGACGATCATGCCGTCCTCCACGTAACGCATGGCGGCTTCGGCGGCGGCTTGCTTGCGGGCGTCTGCGGACATCACGCGGATCCTTGTTTTCCAGTGGTTTGGCGAGGCCGGGAGCGTACCCCGGAAACGACGAGGCCCGCTTGCGCGGG
>JBJTPC010000088.1:0-2709 GCA_046074905.1 Gammaproteobacteria bacterium | reverse complement strand
ACGCGAGGCGGTGTACAGGCCGACACCGCCGCGCTGCAGGGCCCATCCTGCATCACGCAGCGTCTTGATGCCGACGCCGGGCATGCGCACATCCACGGCGCGCCCATCGAGATGCAGGCTGCGGCGCGCGACGCCGGACTGCGCCGAGCGAGCCCGCAGCAACTCGTTGGTGGTGGGAGAGCGATATCCGCCGATCACCTCGAACACCGGCTCCCGGTCGAGCGTCACGGCAATCTCGTGCAGCAGGTGATACAGGCCGTGGTCCAGCGGGTGCTCCTGACCGGTCCGGAAGTCGCGGAAGAAGTGCTGCAGCCGTGCCAACACCTCCGGGGCGGGCTGGCCACCCCGCAAGAAGGGGAACACTCCCGTCTCGGCGGTGTTCACGTTGTGCAACCGCAGGACCCGGTCCTGGCCTCCATGGGCCTCGGCCCACGCACGAGCGGCCGGCACAGGCAGGGCAGCAGCCGCCAACGAGGCGCCGCACTGGCCGAGGAAGCGGCGGCGGGACGGGTTCGGGGGCGTAGACATGGTGGGAGGGTGCCGAAAAAAGCCGCCCTCGGCAAGGACCCGGGGCATACCCCCGTCGGACCTAGCCCGGGAGGTTGACCGCGAGGATGCGCGCCCGCGGAAAGAAATTGAAATCCGTGGCCGAGGCTGCCGTGTAGGCCCCCATCATCCGGCCCAGCAGGACATCCCCTGCGTGCAGTTCCGGCAGCGGCAGCGTCTCCGCCACCACGTCGATGCTGTCGCAGGTCGGACCGGCAAGGACGGCCGGTTCGCGGGGCTGGGCGGGGTTTGCCGCGATGCCGCCAACCGTCAGGGGCTCGACAGGATAGACGGCATGATCGAAAAGCTGCCCGCTGAACGAGCCATACAGCCCGTCATCGAGGTAGTACCACCACTGCCCGTCGCGACGCGCCCGACCCATCACGCTGGTGAGCACGAAGCCGGCGGGCGCGGCGATGAAGCGGCCGGGCTCGGCAATGACACGAACACCGCTCGGCAAACCGGCCAGCGCCGCGCGGATCGGCGCACAGAAGGTCTCGATCGCCATCGCGCCTTCGTGGTACTCGACCGGGAATCCGCCGCCGATATCCAGCGTGGTCAACTCGTGCCCCGCGGCGGCAGCAGCCAGCAGCAGGCGCGTGCAGGACTCGATTGCGAGCACGTGCATGGCCGGCGAGGCGGCCTGCGACCCCACATGGAAGGACAGGCCGATGACCGCGGTGCCCTGCGCGCGCGCCATGTCCAGCAGCGCGGGCACATCCTCGGGTTCGCAGCCGAACTTCCTCGACAGGTCGCATTTCGCTTCCGGGTTGCGGAAGGCCACGCGCAGGAGCAGGCGGGCCGACGGATGCGACGCGAACTTGGCAATCTCGTCGGCATTGTCTGCCACGAAGTCCGTCACCCCGGCCGCCAGCGCGGCCACGATATCCGCCGGCCGCTTGATCGGGTGGGTATGGATGCAGCGCGCGGACGGCACACCCTCACGACCCACCAACTCCACCTCGCCGGCAGTCGCGAGGTCGAACCATGCACCCTCGGCCAGCAGGGTGCGGACCACGGCCGCCACCGGCAGCGGTTTCAGCGCATAGTGGAGATCGACACCCGGCAAGGCGGCCTGCAAGCGACGGAACTGCTGGCGAAGCACCGTGCAGTCGATGACGAACAACGGCGAGCCGTGGGTGGCCACCAACTGCAGCATCTCGGCGGGGGAACGGGTATCCACCGGACCGGCGGTCTCGGCGGGGGGCAGGTTCATGATGGGGCTCGCCGCGGAAAAACGCGCAGGATACACAAAAATGCGTGGCGGAACGGCTCCTCAGTCGTGCGGGGCGTCGCCCGTGCTGTCGACACCCCCCGCGGCAGCGGCGCGCACGAGCCGGTCGCGCACGGCTGCCCAGGCTTCACCCGCTGGAGGCTCGACCACCAGCACGCGAGGCACCTCGAGCGCGTCGAGGTCGCGCAGCGTCGCATACAGCATCCGCCCGAATGGCAGTGGATCCGCCGGCAAAACACGAATGCGGTCCGGCTGTCCTGGCACTTCGCCGTCAGGCGACTGCCGCACGACCACGGCCGCCTGCGGACAATGCCGCAACCGCGCCGCGAGGTTCGCGAGGGGAACGAGTTCCAGTGGCGCGCGCGGCGCGTAGTGCGCCTTCACGGCACCCGGGACGCGCGGGTCATGTTCACCGGCGCCCACGATCACTTCCGTGCCGGTGACGCGACTGATCGCCGTCGGCGTGAGAATTCCCGGACGCAGGACGCGCACCTCGTTGCGCAGGCAAGCCACGATGGTGGATTCCAGCCCGACACTGCACTCGCCGCCGTCCAGGACCGGCAGGGCCGGACCGAACTCGGCGATGACATCCGCCGCCCGGGTGGGACTCAAGCGGCCGTAGCGATTGGCCGAGGGAGCCACCACCGCGCCCGCGAACTGCCGCAGCACCGCCTGTGCCAGGGGATGCTGCGGTACCCGCAAGGCCACGGTGTCCTGCCCACCGGTCACCGCAGACAAAACCGCGGCGCCGCGCGGAACCACCAGCGTCAACGGACCAGGCCAGAAGGCCGCCGCGAGCCGTGCGGCCGCCTCGGGCCAGTCCGCAGCCCACTGCCTTGCCGCGGCCGCATCGGCGACGTGAACGATGAGCGGATGGTTGCCCGGTCGGCCCTTGATGGCGAATACGGCAGCCACGGCTGCCGGCTGGG
>JBJTPC010000087.1:0-12847 GCA_046074905.1 Gammaproteobacteria bacterium | reverse complement strand
TGGCCGCCCGAGAGCTGATGGGGCTTGCGCTTGCCGTAGCCGTCCAGCGCCACCAGCTTGAGCATCTCGGCCACGCGCTCGGCGCGCTCGGGCTTCGGTACCCCGTCCTGCCTGAGGCCGAAAGCGACATTATCCTCGACGGACATGTGGGGGAACAGCGCATAGGACTGGAACATCATGTTCACCGGGCGCTCGTAGGGCGGGATCGATGTCATGTCCTGCCCGTCGATGTAGATTTTCCCTTCGCTCGCGTCCTCGAACCCCGCCAGCATGCGCAGCAGGGTGGTCTTGCCGCAGCCGGAGGCACCGAGCAGGCAGAAGGCCTCGCCCTTGAAGATGTCGAGGCTGACCTGGTTGACGGCGACGAAATCCCCGAAACGCTTGGTGACCCGCTCGATGCGCACGTAGGGCACGGCCTGCGGATCCTGCCAGGGCTTGAGTTTCTCGTCAGGACGCGTGTTGGCCATGTGGCGCTGCCTGAGCCTGGCGGGGCGGGAACGCCCGCCGGCTGGTGTTGGTTCCCCTGTTCGTCACCGGACGGCCTTCCCGGACCGGCCGGTCACGGGGCGGGCACTGCATCAGTGCACGCCCCGGTCCGTCACTTGCCGGTGCGGAACTTCGTCCAGGCGCGGTTGGCCTCGCGGCTGTAGGCCTCGCTCTCGGCGAGGTGGGCGTGCAGCTTGGCCTTGGTCGCCTCGTCGGGGTAGATCCCGGGGTTGTTCTTCACCGCGTCATCCACCATCGGCAGCGCTGCGGCATTGCCGTTGGCGTACTGCACGAAGTTCGAGACACCCGCAATCACCTTCGGGTCCATCGCGTTATTGATCCACGCGTGGGCATTGTCCGGGTGCTTCGCATCGGCCGGGATGGCCATCATGTCGAACCACATGATGGCGCCTTCCTTGGGCACGGTATAGGCGATCTCGATCCCCTTGTTGGCCTCGACGGCGCGATCGCGGGCCTGCAGCACGTCACCGGACCAGCCGAGCGACACGCAGACCTCGCCGTTGGCCAGGTCATTGATGTACTGCGAAGAGTGGAGGTACTTGACATAGGGACGCACGCTCATGAGCACGTCGGCTGCCGCCTTGAGATCCTCGGGCTTCTCGCCATTGGGGTCGAGACCCAGATAGATCTGCACCGAGTCGATGACCTCGGAGGGCGCATCCAGCAGCGTGATGCCGCAGCCCTTCAGCTTGGCGGCGATTTTCGGGTCGAAAATCAGCGACCAGCTGTTGACCGGCACCTCACCGAGGGCAGCCTTCACCTTGGCAACGTTGTAGCCGATGCCGGTCGTGCCCCACAGCCAGGGCACGGCATGCTCGTTGCCCGGATCGTGCAGGGCCAGCACCTTCATCACCGCGGGATCGAGATTCTGCCAATTCGGCAGCTTGGACTTGTCGAGCTTGCGGAACACACCCGCCTTGATCTGGCGCTCGAGGAAGGAGGCCGAGGGGACCACCACATCGTAGCCCGTGCTGCCGGCCAGCAGCTTGGCCTCGAGCACTTCGTTGTTGTCGAAGACGTCATAGTTGACCTTGATGCCGGTCGCCGTCTGGAAGTTGGCGATGGTGTCCTCGGCGATGTAGTCCGACCAGTTGTAGACGTTGAGGACCTTCTCCTCAGGAGCGGCCGCAGGCGCCGCCTCCCCGGAGGACTCCTGCTTGCCGCCACCGCAGGCAGCGAGAACGAGCGTGACGGCGGCAGCCAGCCACGGACGGACGGGAAGGGACTGGGACATGCGAGGCTCCGGGAGCGGGAAAGGATGCAGCATTTATAGCGCACCGGCCTTGAGGTCCGCCAGTGTCAGGTCCAGGCAGCGCCAGGCCTTGGCCACGAGTTCGTCGACGTGCTCCCGTTCGAGGATGAGCGGCGGCGAGATGATCATGGTGTCCCGCACCGCACGCATCACCAGACCCTCACGGAAGCAGTGGTCACGGCAGAGGGTGCCGACGGCACCCCGCTTGGGGAAGAAGCGGCGGGACGCCTTGTCGGCCACCAACTCGAGGGCGCCGATCATCCCCACCCCGCGGGCCTCGCCCACCAGCGGGTGGTCCGCCAGCTCCCGCCATCGGGACTGCAGGTAGGGACCGATCTCCGTCCGGCAGCGCTCCACCAGCCCCTCATCCCGCAGGATGGCGAGATTGGCCAGCGCGACCGCACAGGCCACCGGATGGCCTGAGTAGGTATACCCATGGGCGAACTCGCCGCCCTCCTGGATCAGGACCTCGGCCACCTCGTCGGCGACCATCACCGCACCCAGCGGGAGGTAGCCGGACGTGATGCCCTTGGCGAGAGTCATGAAGTCGGACTGGAACCCGAACTGCTCCTGGCCAAACCAGCGCCCGGTGCGCCCGAAACCGCAGACCACCTCGTCGGCGATGAGCAGCACGCCATAGTGCCGGCAGATGCGTTGCACCTCCGGCCAGTAGGTCTCCGGCGGGATGATCACGCCACCGGCGCCCTGGATCGGCTCGCCGATGAACGCCGCGACCTTGTCCGGACCAAGCTCGAGGATCTTGCGCTCGATCTCCTGCGCCGCCTGCAGACCGAATTCGGCCGGCGAGAGAGTGCCACCCTCCTGGTACCAATAGGGCTGTGCGACATGGACGATGCCCGGGATGGGCAAGCCCCCCTGCTCGTGCATGTAGCCCATGCCACCGAGCGAGGCCCCCGCCACCGTGCTGCCATGGTAGGCATTCACGCGGCTGATGATGGTGTGGCGTCCGGGTTGGCCGCGGAGGTCCCAGTAACGACGCACCATGCGCACGATGGTGTCATTGGCTTCCGAACCGGACCCGGTGAGGAAGGCACGGTTGAACTGCGGGGGCGTCAGCTCCGCCAGCACCCGTGCCAACTCGATGGCAGGCGGGTTGGCGCTCTTGAAGAAGCTGTTGTAGTACGGGAGCTCCAGCATCTGCCGGTAGGCGGCCTCGGCCGGCTCGCGCCGCCCGTAACCGATATTGACGCACCACAGGCCGGCCATGCCGTCGAGCACGCGCCGCCCCTCCGAGTCCCACAGGTAGGGACCTTCCGCCCGCACGATGACCCGCGAACCTTCGGCAGCCAGTCCCTTGAAATCGGTGAACGGATGGAGGTAGTGCGCGGCATCGAGAGCCTGCCACTCGGCGGTGGTGTGGCTCGAGGCAAGCGCGGCGCCCGCGGACAGGATCGTGGACATCGGGTGGGCCTCAGACGTTCAGCAGCAGGTGTTCGCGTTCCCAGGCCGAGATGACCTGCAGGTAGGCATCGTACTCGGCTTCCTTCACGGCCGCGTAGGCCGATACGAAGCGCTCGCCGATCACCTCGTTGAGCGCGGTGCAGTGGCGCAGCAGCCCGAGCGCCTCCGCCAGCGTCCGCGGCAGGCCGAACGGCAGGTCGTAGGCGCTGCCGGTGAGCGGCTCGGTCGGCTTGAGGGAGTCCACCATGCCCAGGTAGCCGCAAGCCAGCGAGGCCGCGATGGCGAGATAGGGGTTCGCGTCGGCGCCACCGAGGCGGTTCTCGACCCGGCGATTCGCCGGGCTGGAGTCCGGCACGCGCAGGCCGGCAGTGCGGTTGTCATAGCCCCACTGCACGTTGATCGGCGCGGAGTTGTACCGCGTCACCCGACGGTAACTGTTGACGTTGGGTGCGAACAGGGACATCGCCGCCGGCAGGTACTTCTGCAGACCCGCGATATGGGCGAAGAACAGTTGCGTGGGGGTGCCATCGGCGTGGCTGAAGACATTCTTTTTCGTGCGTGCATCCAACACGCTCTGGTGGATGTGCATGGCACTGCCCGGCTCCTTCGCCATCGGCTTGGCCATGAAGGTGGCGTACATCTTGTGCCGCAGCGCGGCCTCGCGGGCGGTGCGCTTGAAAAGGAAGGCCTGGTCCGCCAACTCCATCGCGTTGCCGTGCAGGAGGTTGATCTCCATCTGCGCGGCGCCCGCTTCGTGGATGAGCGTGTCCACGGCGATCTCCTGAGCCTCGCAGTAGGCGTAGAGGTCATCGAACAGCGGATCGAACTCGTTCACCGCCGAGATGCTGTAGCTCTGTCGGCCGTTCTCCGGACGCCCGGAGCGCCCCACCGGCGGCTTGAGCGGATAGTCCGGGTCGAGGTTCGGCTCGACCAGGAAGAACTCCAGTTCCGGCGCGACCACGGGCTCCCAGCCGTGCGCAGCGTAGAGGTCGAGCACGCGACGCAGCACGTAGCGCGGCGACAGGGGTACGGCGCGCCCGTCACTGAAGAAACAGTCGTGAATCACCTGCGCGGTCGGCTCCGCCGCCCACGGGACCACCCGGATGGTGGAGGGATCGGCCTTGAGCACGATGTCGATTTCCGAGGGATCGATCGCACTGTCGTCCTCGGGGTACTCGCCGGTGACGGTTTGCAGGAAGATGGACTCCGGCAGGCGCATCCCCTCCTCTTCGACGTACTTCTCCGCCGGCATCAACTTGCCGCGGGCGACACCGGCCAGGTCCGAGATGACCGCTTCGACTTCGCCGATCCGGCGTTGCCGCAGGAAGTCGCGGATCGGACTGGCCTTCTCGGGCACCGCCTGCTTCCGCGCCGCGCGCGAGCGCTTCTCCGCGGCGGTCATCACCTTGTCGGCTTTCTGCTTCGAACTTGCCATGACATCACTCCTTGGCGGCCGCCGCGGCGCGGCAGGCCTCGCCGAACGCGCCGACCAGGGCGCGTGACAACGGGTTTTCCATGGCACGCCACTCCGGGTGCCATTGGGTGCCGAACACGAATCGACGGCCCGGCAGGCTGACCGCCTCGATGAGACCGTCGGGCGCGTGGGCTTCGGCCTGCAGGCCCGGCGCCAATCTTTCGACTCCCTGCTGGTGCAGCGAGTTCACCTGCACCGTGGCCTCGCCACCGGCCCAGGCGGCGAGGCGCGTGCCGGGCACCAGGTGCAGGTCGTGCACCGGGGCATACTGCACCTCCAGCGGCAACTCCGGGTTCTCGCGGTGGTCACGCAATCCGGGCACTTCCTGCACTTTCTGGTGCAGGGTACCGCCGAGCGCCACGTTCAGTTCCTGGAAGCCGCGGCAGATGCACAGCACCGGCACGTCGCGCTCGATGGCAAGCCGCAGCAACGGCAGGGTGGTGGCATCACGATGCGGATCATGCAGCGTTCCCGGCGCGCTGGGCGTGCCCGCGTAGTGATGCGGCTCCACATTCGAGGGACTGCCGGGAAACAGCAGGCCATCGACATGGCCGAGGACGGCCTCGAGGTCGAGTTCGCGACCGAGCACGGGCAGGAGAAAGGGCAGCGCGCCGGCACCCTCCTGGACCGCCCGGAGATACTTCTCTCCGACGCAGTGGAAGGGATGGGGACCGAGAATCCGACGGTCCGCCGGAATACCGACGACAGGGGCGCGCATGTTTAGGATTTTGAACACATTCCCCGCGCCGGCATGGTCACGGGTGACCTCCATTAAACCACAACTCGCCCCCAACCGGCTTGCTGTCCCCCGGGGCAGGTGGGTTAACCTGTCACCGGCCTTGACCTATCATCATCAAATCTTAAACGCCCTCCCCGATGCCCCACCGGGTGCCGGAAGGTGCGAGGTGCACATGCCGCAGGACATCGCGACGGACGTCACCGAGGCCCGGGACTTCCTGCAAGCCCATCCGGGGATCCGCGCCATCGACGTGCTGCTCACCGACACCAGCGGTGTCCTGCGCGGCAAGCGGGTGGAACGGGAGGGCCTCGAGGCGGTCTACCGTGGCGGCTTCGCGCTCCCCGGGTCGATGTTCGCGCTCGATGTGCAAGGCGGCACGATCCAGGCCACCGGCCTCGGCTTCGACGAGGGCGATGCGGACCGTCCCTGCCTGCCCATACCCGGGACGCTGGTGCGTACGCCGTGGCTGGGTACCGGGATCGCACAGCTGCAGGTGACGATGCGTGAAACCGATACCGTCACCCCCTTCTACGGCGACTGCCGTCACCAGCTGGAACGGGTCCTCGCAGCCTTCACGGCGCATGGCTGGCGGCCCGTGGTCGCCGTGGAACTCGAGTTCTACCTGGTCGATCGCGAGCGCACCGCCACGGGGCACGCCCAGCCGCCGCGCTCGCCCCTCACCGGTCGACGCGAGTACCGCACGCAGATCAACGCGATGGCCGACCTCGACGAGTGGTCGGCCTTCCTCGAGGAGATCGACGAGGTCGCGGCGATACAGGCGGTTCCCTCGACCGGCTCCCTGGCCGAGTACGGCCCCGGCCAGATGGAAGTGAACCTGCGGCATCGCGAGTGCCCGCTGCAGGCCTGCGACGAGGCCATCCGGCTGAAGCGGCTGATCAAGGGCGTCGCCTTGCGCCATGGCGTCGAGGCGACTTTCCTCGCCAAGCCCTACGCCGACATGGCGGGCAGCGGCCTGCACTTGCACGTCAGCGTGCTCGATGCGTCCGGACAGAATCTCTTCGCGGACCCGGCTGCCGAGGGATCACCGCGCCTCGGCCACGCCATCGCCGGCACGCTGGAGACCATGGCGGATGGCATGGCCCTGTTCGCGCCGAACGCCAACAGCTACCGGCGTTTCCGGCGCGAGGCCTACGTACCCTTGCAGCCCTCCTGGGGAATCAACAATCGCGGCGTGGCAGTACGCATCCCCAACTCGGATGCCGCCAATCGGCGCCTCGAGCACCGCTTCGCCGGTGCGGATGCGAATCCCTACCTGGTAACCGCCTACGTGCTGGCCGGCGTCCTGCGGGGTCTCGAGCGAGCCCTCCCGCCAGAAGCGAGAACGGATGGCAATGCCTATCGCGACGAACGTCCCGAACTCGCGCTGCCGCATCATTGGCCGGTAGCGATCGACCGTTTCGCGCGCAGTCCGTTCGTCCGCGCGACGTTCGGCGAGCCCTATCAACGGCTTTATGCGGTGACGCGCGAGGGCGAAATGGACGACTACCTCGCCCAGGTACCGCCGCTGGACCATGCCTGGTACCTCCAGCCGCTCTGAGTGCCTGCCGCACCATGTCCCTCGGCTTCACCCAAACCATCGACTCCTGGTACCTCGCGTCGGCCGGACTCGCTTCGCCGCGCCCGCCCCTCGCCGGCGACTGCCTTTGCGATGTCGCCATCGTCGGCGCGGGACTTGCCGGCACTTCGGCGGCGCTGCACCTCGCGCAACGCGGCTATCGGGTGGTCGTGCTGGAGGGTGCACGGGTCGGCTATGGGGCCTCGGGTCGGAGCGGTGCGCAATTGCTGCCGGGGTTCGCCAGTGGTCAGGCGAAGCTCGAACCCGCACTCGGGCGGGACGGTGCGAAGCTGGCCTTCGCGCTGACGGTGGAAGGACTCGACCTGGCGCGCCAACTCATCCGTGATCACGCGATCGACTGCGACTTCCGCAGCGGCCAGGCCACGGTCGCCATCAAGCCCCGCCAGGTACGGGAATTGCTGGACTGGCAGATGGAACTCGAGCACCTGGGCTATGCGCACACCCGCCTGGTCGACCGCGACGAACTGCGCTCGCTGCTGGCCACCGAGCGCTATCTCGCCGGCGTGTTCGACGCCAACGCCGCACACGTCCATCCGCTCAAGTACGTTCGCGGCCTCGCCGCGGCCGCCGAACGTGCCGGTGCCGTGCTGCATGAGGGCACCCCGGTCCTGCGCATCGAGGCGGCAACCCAGGCGAGCGGCCTGTCCCGCCTGCATACCGCCACCGGAATCGTCTCGGCACGTCATGTGGCGCTGTGCGGCAACGCGTACCTGCAGGGCGCACTCCCGGCCATCCGCGACCGGATCATGCCCGTGGGCACCTACATCGTGGCTACCGAGCCTCTCGGCGAGCGACTGGCCACCGACTTGATCCGCAACGACATGGCGGTGACGGACTGCAACTTCGTGCTCGACTACTTCCGTCGGTCCGCGGACCATCGCTTGCTGTTCGGCGGACGCGTCTCGTACTCCGGCTATGACCCGCTCGGGACGGCGCGGGCGACACGTGCGCGGATGCTCAAGGTCTATCCGCAACTGGCATCGGCCCGGATCGAGCATGCCTGGGGCGGCTATGTGGACATCACCATGAGCCGTGCGCCGGACTTCAACCGCATCGCGCCCGGCGTGTTCTACGCACAGGGATTCTCGGGGCACGGGATGGCGCTGGCCCCGCTGGCCGGGAAACTCATGGCAGAAGCGATCGCCGGCCAGGCCGAGCGCTTCGATCTCTTCGCCCGCCTGAAGCATCGGCCGTTTCCGGGAGGGGCGGCACTGCGTCGCCCGGCGCTGGTCCTCGCCATGCTCTGGTTCCGGCTGCGCGACTGGCTCTAGTGGCCGGGAATTCGCCCGGCACGGCATCCCGCCGGGAGGGCGCGGTCAAGCGCGACGACGCACCAGATAGCAGGCGTGGATTTTCTGGTCGCGCGCGAAATCGGCCGGGATGCTCCGCGCCGTCACGTCCTCGATGGACAAGCCACTGCCCGTTTCCTGGAGCACGGGATCCAGCCTGAACTTCGTGGCGTTGGTGGAGAACACCAGCAGCCCTCCGGGCGCCAGCAGGGCGGCGACGTCACGCAGCAGGGCGGCGTGGTCACGCTGCACGTCCCAGGTGCCCTGCATGCGCTTGCTGTTCGAGAAGGTCGGGGGATCGAGGAAGATGAGATCCCATCCCCCGCCTCGCCCGCTCGCCGCCGCGGCATGCGCCGCTGCCACCTGTTCCTGCACCCACTGCAGGCAATCGGCCTGCAGGAATGCATGGCCCGGCCCCGCCAAGCCATTCAACCGGAAATTCTCCTGGGCCCAGTCCAGATAGGTATTGGAGAGGTCCACCGTGGTCGTGTCCGCACCGGCGGCGGCGGCATGGACGCTGGCGGCACCGGTATACGCGAACAGGTTGAGGAACCGCACCACCGGCTTGCGGCGTGGATCCAGCGCCAGTTGCCGACGACGTTCGACCACCCAGTCACGCAGCCAACCGCGAACCGGCCGGTGGTCCAGAAACAGGCCGGTGTCGAGGTAGTCGGTGAAATTCACCAGGAAGCGCAGTCCTCCCTCTTCCACCTCGTGAAACTGGCGGGCACTGCCCACCTTGGTGTACTGGGCCTCGGGACCTTGCGGGCGCCGGGTCCGGAAATAGAGCTGCCGTGAATCGACTCCGAGGACCTCCGGCAAGGAGGCGAGGACCTCCTCGCGCCGTGCCTTGGCCCGCGCCGCGTCCACGCTGCGAGGCGCCGCGTATTCCTGGACATAGACCGCCGGCGGCGTGGTCCCGTACCAATCGATGGCGAAGGCATACTCCGGCATGTCGGCGTCGTAGACCCGATAGCAGGACACGCTCGCGCGGACAGCCCACTTCCGCCGCTCCAGCAGGTTCTTGGTGAGGCGATTCGCGAACATGCGTGCGCCGGGCCGTTCCGCGGCCGCGGCCGCCACCGGTGGAGGCCGTCCCGGTTCGCGCTCGTGGTGGAAGTGCTCGGCAGCCACCTCGAAGCGCAGCAGGCGGCACTCGATGGGGCCGTTGAACAGCGTGTGGCTGCGTCGCGCCTCGAGGCGCAGGAACTTGCATAGCGGGGGATTGCCGGTGAACACGGCCGCGTTCCCGCCGAGATAGCGCTCCCGCAACACGAGGCCCAGCGTGGTGTAGAGGCCCTTCAGGTCCTCCACCTCGCCGAGACGCTCGCCATAAGGCGGGTTCACCAGCAGCAGCCCCGTGGCCTGCCTTGGATGCATCAACTGCGAGAGTTCGCCCGGCTGCAGGTCGACCCACTCGGCCACCCCCGCGCGCGCAGCGTTCTCGCGCGCCGCGCGCACTGCCTGGCCATCGCGGTCACGGCCGAACAGCCGTCCGGCGGTAAGCGTACTGCGGGCACGCGCCGTATCGGCTGCCGACTTGAGCTCATGCCAAAGCATGGGATCGTGGCCTGCCCAAGCCTCGAACCCGAAACGGCTGCGCAGCAGTCCCGGGGCGATGCCGGCCGCAATCAATGCGGCCTCGATGACCAGCGTCCCGGACCCGCACAAGGGATCGACGAACCCGCCACCGGCAGCGGCAATCGCCGGCCAACCCGCCCGCAGGAGCAGGCCAGCGGCCAGGTTTTCCTTCAGCGGCGCCGCGACGCCGCGGGCACGATAACCGCGGCGATGGAGCGGTTCTCCGGCCAGGTCGAGGGCGAGCGAAGCCACGTCCTTGGAGAGGCGAACATGGACCCGCAGCGCCGGGGCCACGGGATCGATATCGGGGCGCTCGCCCCAGCGCTCCCGCAACTGGTCGACGATGGCATCCTTCGCCTTCAGCGTGATGAACTGCGTGTGCGCCAACTGGGAGGCGGTGGACTTCGCATCGATCGCAAAGGTGGCACCGCGGGTGAAGACGGTCGCCCAGTCAAGCGATTGCACCCCGGCGTAGAGTTCCTCGGGGGTCCCGGCCGGGACCCGGGCGAGCACCAGCAACACCCGACTGGCAATCCGGGATTGCAGACAGAGGCGGTAGGCCGTCTCGACCGTGGCGAGGCACCGGGCCCCGTAGGTCCGTTCCTCCACCGCCTCGGCACCGGCCTCCCGCAGTTCGGCCAGCAGGAGGTCGCCGAACCCGCCGGGCGCGGTCACCATCAATTCATGCCGGACCGGGCTGGCGTTCACAGGGACCTCACGGGATGGGTTGCGAGGGCACGGGCCAGCAACCGGTAGATATCGGGATCGAATGGTGGCAGCGGCGTGCCACGCAACTGGGCCAGTTCCTCCTCGCTGCGCGCGGTACCGAGATGGCGCCATTGGTCGAGCACATGCCACTCCCGTTCACCGCGCCAATCCGTCTCTGCCAGCGCGACCGGACCGGGATGCGGCCAAGGCGGCAGTTGCTGTGCGGCCAGCGCCAGTCGGGTCCGAACGGTATGCAGGGCCAGAGGCTCACGGCCCACGCAGGCCCCCTTGCAACGCCCGACCTGGAAGCCGAAGCAACTGCCACCGCCCGGGCCACTGCGCTCGAGACCCAGCACCTGCATGCACAAGGACTTGCCACGGGCCAGCGCTTCGAGGGCCTTGCGGGCCTCGGCCGCCGTGCGATGCAGTCCGTAGGCGGTCTCGCCGGTCGGTACGTCCTCGAGGGCCACCACTTCGGCCCTGCCATCGGCAGCCGCGGACAACACCACCGTGAAAACATCTTCGCTGCGGCGCAAGCGGCGATTGTGGAGCGGACGAAGTTCCTTCACCAGACGCGCCTCAAGCAGCAGGGCACCGAGTTCGCCCGCGGTCTCGGTCCATTCCACCCGACGGACCTGCCGCGCCAGCTTTGCCTCCTTGCCGTCCACCATCGCCCGCTGGAAATGCTCCAGCACGCGATCACGCAGCCGCTTGCTCTTGCCCACGTAGATAAGGGCTTCGTCCTCACCGAGAAAGCGGTAGACCCCGGGGCCATCGGGAATGTCATCCAGGAGATCGGGAGGCAGTTGGCCGGGCACGGGTGCCTGTTTGAGGAGATCCCCCACGACCGACTGGAGCAGGTCCGGCGGGAAGCGGGTCCTCACCTGCGCCAGGAAACCCACCAGCACTTCGGCATCGCCGAGTGCCCGATGCCGGGCGGCGCAGGTCAACCCGTGGCGCGCAATGACCGCATCAAGATTATGGCGCCGTTCCCCGGGAAACAAGCGACGCGAGAGCTTGACCGTGCAAAGCACCGGTACTTGCAGGCGCAGACCGAGACGACGGAACTCCGCTCTGAGGAATCCATAGTCGAAGCGCGCGTTGTGGGCCACGAACAACCGTCCCTCGAGACGCGCCAGCAGGTCATGCGCGATTTCCGCGAACGGGGGCGCGTCGGCGACCGCCTCGTTGGTGATGCCGGTGAACGCCTGGATCCCGGGCGGGATGCGGCATCCGGGATGCACGAGGGTGCTGTGACGCTGCTCGGTGCCGTCAGGGGCCACCGCTACCACGCCCACCTCGATGATGCGGTGGTGGAGAGGATTGCCGCCCGTGGTCTCGAGATCGACGCAGACGTAGCCTTCGTCGAGCATCAGCCCCCCGGTCGCGTCTGGCCATCCAGCGTGGTCAGGGCGCCGTAGAGTTCCGGGCGGCGGTCACGAAATACGCCCCAGTTGCGGCGGTAATCGCGCTGCGCGTCGAGATCGAAGGTATGAACGAGCACGCTTTCGGTACTGCGGTCCGCCACGGCGACCAAGCCGCCCGTGTGGTCGGCAATGAAGCTGGAACCATAGAAGGTGATTGCGTTCTGCGCCCCGGCCTCGTGACCGATGCGGTTGCTCGCCACCACCGGCAGCATGTTGGCGGCCGCGTGACCCTGCATCGTGCGTGTCCAGTGGTCCTTGCTGTCCAGCGAGTCATCCTGCGGTTCACTGCCGATGGCGGTCGGGTAAAGCAGCACCTCGGCACCCTGCAGCGCCAGCACACGCGCCGCCTCCGGAAACCACTGGTCCCAGCAGATGGCAGCGCCGACACGGGCGTAGCGGGTCTGCCAGACCCGGAATCCGGTATCCCCCGGGGCGAAATAGAACTTCTCGTGGTAGCCGGGACTTTCGGGAATATGGGCCTTGCGATAAGAACCCAGCACCGCACCGTCCGCATCCACCATGACCAGCGTGTTGTACAGCACGTTGCCGGCACGCTCGTAGACCGATGCGGGCAACACCACCGCCAGTTCGGCGGCGAGGCGCTGGAACAGTGCCACCGCGGGGTTGTCCGTCAGCGGCACGGCCAGCGCTTGATGAGCATAGCGATGGTCCACGCAGAAGTAGGGTGTCTCGAAAAGTTCCTGCACGAGGATGACCTGCGCTCCCCGGGCCGCTGCCGCACGTACCACGCGCTCGGCCGCGGCCAGATTGGCGGCGCGGTCCCAACTGCAGGCGAACTGGGTGGCGGCAAGCGTGATCGGGCGGGTCATCGGAGCAACTCCTTCAGGAGA
>JBJTPC010000086.1:0-4928 GCA_046074905.1 Gammaproteobacteria bacterium | reverse complement strand
GGCGATCGTCCGCACGTTCTCGGGCTTCAGATCGCCTTCCTCATAGGCGGAGATGCGGCTCTTCGCCTTGCGCAGATTGAAGAAGAGCTTCTTCTGGCTGGCGGTGGTGCCCATCTTCACGAGCGACCACGACCGCAGGATGTATTCCTGGATCGACGCGCGGATCCACCACATCGCGTAAGTAGCGAGGCGGAAACCACGGTCGGGCTCGAAGCGCTTGACGGCCTGCATCAGGCCGACATTGGCCTCTGAGATGATCTCGCCGATGGGGAGCCCATAGCCGCGGTAGCCCATCGCGATCTTTGCGACGAGGCGCAGATGCGGGGTGATGAGCTCCTGCGCAGCCTTGGGGTCTTCGTGCTCACGCCAGCGCTTGGCGAGCATATATTCCTGCTGGGGCTCCAGCATGGGGAAGCGACGAATTTCCGCAAGATGATGCGCAAGACCGCCTTCGGCGACGATGGGCAAGGAATTCGCCATAATTTTCAACCTCCTGGCGAGCGTCCGGGAGACCGGCGCCCGCGATGGGCGGCAGGCGAAATCGCCAACCGCAACGAGAGGCACTATACGCCGATGGCCGGGGCGGGAGAATACGTCAGCCTGTCGCGCGACTTAAACCTGGATTAAGCTTTGGTAATGAACCCGAAAACACAAATTATTGTTTTACATAATCTTTCATATTGAAATTGACATTTATGCGTCTGCCCGGGGGGTCATAAGCCGAGGCCCTGACTGCCGCCGACGGCGCCCAGAATGGTCACCAGACCGATCGTCAATAAAATCCGATGCAATCGCTCGATCAGCGCGAAGGTCTCCGCCGGGCGGGCCTGCGCCTGCGCCTGAAACCAGCGGTGGAGAAACAGCGGTTCGGCGACGAACAGCATGAGGGTGAAAACCAGCCAGACCGCGACCATCGCAGGCATCCACCAGAAATGGGGATCGGCGAAGCGGCTCCACAATGCGTGCCGCCAGGTCATGTAGAAGCCGCTGAGTCCGGCGATCAGCGTTGTCGCGCGGGCCTGCCAGGCGAAACGCCGCTCAATGGCGTCGAAAAAGACGACTCGCTCTTGGGGCGTTTTGAGACGACGAATGGCGGGAAGCAAAACGGTCGTCACGAAGCCGACGCCGCCGATCCACAAAACGACAGCAGCGACATGCAGGCTGCGCGCCAGGGCGAGATCGTCCATCCCGGACTCCATCGAGAACGGCGACAGCGTTGCAGACACAATCGCAAAACGCCAACGACAATGAACCCTGCGCGCCGGCGCCGATAGTTTCACTCGATAGATTTAATTATCGAGGAAGCTTCTCAGCTTGCGGCTGCGGCTCGGATGCTTGAGCTTGCGCAACGCCTTCGCCTCGATTTGGCGACTGCGCTCGCGCGTCACCGAGAACTGCTGGCCCACTTCTTCAAGTGTATGGTCGGTGTTCATGCCGATGCCGAAGCGCATGCGGAGCACGCGTTCCTCGCGGGGCGTAAGCGAGGCCAGCACGCGGGTCGTCGTCTCGCGCAGGTTGGCCTGGATCGCCGCGTCGATCGGCAGGATGGCGTTCTTGTCCTCGATGAAGTCGCCGAGGTGTGAATCCTCCTCGTCGCCCACGGGGGTTTCGAGCGAGATCGGTTCCTTGGCGATCTTCATCACCTTGCGGACCTTCTCGAGCGGCATCGAGAGCTTGTCGGCCAGCTCCTCCGGCGTGGGCTCGCGGCCGATCTCGTGCATCATCTGGCGCGAGGTGCGGACGATCTTGTTGATCGTCTCGATCATGTGCACCGGGATGCGGATGGTGCGCGCCTGGTCGGCGATGGAGCGGGTGATGGCCTGGCGAATCCACCACGTGGCGTAGGTGGAGAACTTGTAACCGCGGCGGTACTCGAACTTGTCCACCGCCTTCATCAGGCCGATATTGCCCTCCTGGATGAGGTCCAGGAACTGCAGGCCGCGGTTGGTGTACTTCTTGGCGATGGAGATGACGAGGCGCAAGTTCGCCTCCACCATCTCCTTCTTGGCGCGGCGGGCCTGCGCCTCGCCGGTCGCCACCTGCTTGTTGATCGCCTTCAGTTCCTCGAGCGGCAGGTGCAGCACGCGCTCGATGTCCGCCAGCTGCTTCTGTCGGGCAAGGATGTCGGGCTTCAGCTTCTGCAGCGGGGCGCTGTGCTTGCGCTTCGCGCGGATGGTCTTGTCGATCCACGCCGCCTTGGTCTCGTTCTTGAGGAACGCCGCGAGGAAGTCCTTGCGGGGCATGCCCGCGTTCTTCACGCACAGCACCATGATCTCGCGCTCGATGCCGCGCACCGCCGCCACCTGCTCGCGCAGGTTGTCGATGAGGGCGTCGAACATGCGCGGGGCCAGCTTCAGCTCCATGAATTCGGCCACCAGCTTCTCGCGGGCCTTCGCGACCTTGGGGTCCTTGGAGCCCTTCTCGTCGAGGCCCTTGGCGACCTGCGCCGAGAGCTTGGCGAGGCTGGCGAAGCGGCGGGCTGCCTCTTCCGGGTCCGGACCGGTCTCGCCCGGCTCCTCGTCTTCATCCGTGTCCTCGTCCTCCACCTCGCCCTTGGCAGCGGCGGCCGCAGCCTGCACCTTCGGATTCTGGGGCTGGGCGATTTCGTCGGGCGCGTTCGGATCCACGAAGCCGGTGATGAGTTCGATGAGGCGACCCTGGCCGGCCTTCACCGGCTCGTAGGCCGAGAGCAGCAAGGAATAGGTGCCGGGGAAATGGGCAAGCGCACGGCGCACCGCGTCAAGGCCTTCCTCGATGCGCTTGGCGATGCGGATCTCGCCCTCGCGGGTGAGCAGTTCGACAGTGCCCATCTCGCGCATGTACATGCGGACCGGGTCGGTGGTACGGCCGAACTCGGCATCGACCGTCGCCAGCGCGGCGGCGGCTTCCTCGATGGCCTCGTCATCGGTGGTGGCGGTCGCGTCGGACAGGCTGAGCGACTCGGCGTCCGGTGCCTTTTCGTACACCGGAATGCCCATGTCATTGATGATGTTGACGATTTCCTCGATCTGCTCCGGATCGACGATTTCGCTGGGCAGGTGGTCGTTCACCTCGAGGTAGGTGAGGAAGCCCTGCTCCTTGCCACGGGCAATGAGCAGTTGCAGCTGCGACGTGCGCTCGTCCGCCAAGGCCTTCTTTTCGCTCAAGACGCCACCCCTGGTCGATGCCCGACCGGCATTATTGAAACAGCCCCATATCCTACCACACCCTGTCAAGTCGCCCCTTCCGGCAGTTGCCGTCGAATGGGAAAACTCCTTGCGGGACAGGGTGTTGTGTCCGTTATTCGCGGCGGCGGCCGGGACGGGTTCAGCCGCCCTTGGGTCGCGGTCGTGCCTGTGCCTGCAGGCGACGCAGTTCCTCGCGCTCCTCGGCGGAGAGTCCGAGGTCGGCAGCCTTGGTGAGCAGGGTGTCCAGCCGCTGCCGTGGGCCCAGTTCCAGCACCAGCCGCGCATACAGGTCGCGCAGTTCCCGGGTGGCGGCGTCCGTATCCTGGACCAGTGACTCGGTTGCCGCGAGACGCTCGAGGGCCGGGTGCTCCTCGCGTCCACGGAACCGTTCCAGCAACTGCGCCGTGCCGAGGCTCTCCTCGCGAAGGACGGCCAGCATTTCCAGCAGCAGGGCCACGCCGGGACGCTCGACGCCCTCGAGCTCGCCGTCATCGCGGACGGCCCGGGCGGCCTGCGGATGCTGCACCAGCAGGGTGATGGCCTGCCGCACCAGGTTGCCGCGGCCCGCCGAGACGGTGGGCGCCACGGCCGGTCGGGCCGGTCGGCCGGAGGCGGCCGTGGTCGCCGGTGGCTGTCCCAGGCCCAGCAACTGCGCGAGGCGCGAGGCAGGCATGCGCACCTCGAGGGCCAGCCGGTCAATCAGGAGTTCGCGGTAGACGCCTTCGGGCAGGCGCGCCACCAGCGGCTTGGCCTTCTCGGCAAGCTGCGCCCGGCCGTCGACCGTACCGACGTCGACGTCCTGCACCAGCCCCTGCACGAAGTATTCCGAGAGCGGCAGGGCCGAATCCAGCCGCGCTTCGAAAGCGTCCCTGCCCTCCTCGCCGACGAGCGTGTCCGGGTCATGCCCTTCGGGCAGGAACAGGAACTTCAGCTGCCGCCCGTCGCGCGCCTGCGGCAGCGCATTTTCCAGGGCCCGCCAGGCGGCCGCCCGACCGGCACGGTCGCCGTCGAAGCAGAACACCACCTCGTTGCAGACCCGGAACAGCCGGTTGAGATGGTCGGGGGTGGTGCTGGTGCCGAGCGTGGCCACCGCGTAGTGGATGCCGGCTTGCGAGAGCCGGACCACGTCCATGTAACCCTCCACCACCAGGAGACGGGGTACCTGCCGCAGGGCTTGCCGCGCCTCGTAAAGGCCGTAGAGCTCGCGTCCCTTGTGGAACAGCACGGTCTCCGGGCTGTTCAGGTACTTCGGTTCGCCCTGCTCGATGATGCGTCCGCCGAAGCCGATCACGCGCCCACGGGCATCGCGGATGGGAAACATCACGCGTCCCCGGAAGCGGTCGTAATGTCCGGCACCGCGGGCATTCTGCGCATCGCGCTCGATGAGCAGGCCCACCGCGAGGAGCGCTTCACGACCGGCGGCGGTGGCGCCGAACCCCTGCAGGACGTCGTCCCAGCTGTCGCGCGCGTAGCCGATCGCGAAGCGGTTGATGGTCTCGCCGGTCAGGCCGCGCTGCTTGAGGTACTGCCGTGCGCGCTCGTCGGTCGCCAGCGCCTGCCGGTAGTGCTGTGCCACGTTCGCCATCAGGGCGTGGAGGTCATCCTCGTGTCGGTCGCGGGCCGGTCCGTCGCCGCCTTCGCGCGGCACCTCGAGACCCGCGCGACCGGCCAGTTCCTCGACCGCCTCGACGAAGCCGAGGTGGTCGTGTTCCATCAGGAAGGTGATCGCGGTGCCGTGCGCCCCGCAGCCGAAGCAGTGGT
>JBJTPC010000085.1:0-6696 GCA_046074905.1 Gammaproteobacteria bacterium | reverse complement strand
GCTGCAGGGTCTTGCCGACCCAGCAGTCGTTCGCCACCCGCCTGTACCTGGAGATCCGGTGGGGCAGTCACCGCCAGGGCAGGTATCGCGGCAAGCGACAGCAGCAGAGCGGACCACCGGAAACGCAGGGGCAGCATCATGGAGACTCCGGCATGTTGATGATCACGCAGCCGCGGATGCGGCCGGCCTCGACGAGTTCATGTGCCCTCGCCGTTTCCGCCAGGGGTACCTGCGCGCCAATCAGATGGTCCAGCGATCCGGCCTCAAGCACGCGCGTGATATCCGCGATGGCGGCCGCCTTCGCGCTCTCGGGCATCGCGTAGACGATGACCCAGCGCACGGCAAGGTCGAGGTACAGCATGCGCAGGAAGGGCAACTTCGGCTCCGGTACCTGTGCCGAACCGTAAGTGACCAGCAAGCCACCGGTCTTCAGGCAATCGAGCAACTCGGGCAGGTTGGCACCGAACTCCACCTCGATGGCGCGATCGATCTTGCCGCCGGCCAATTGCTCCACCTGCTTGCCCCAGCCGGGCTCGCGGTGGTTGACCACGATCGTCGCCCCCAAGCGGCGGCACTCCGCGGCATCTGCAGCGTTGCTTGCGGTGGCGACGATGCGGGCACCTGCCAACCGCGCCCACTGGATGGCATAACGCCCCACCCGACCTGCCCCGCCCGTGACCAGCACGGTCTGACCGGCAACGCCGCCATCGGCATGGACGCAGCGATGCGCGGTCATCACCGGAATGCCGAGACAGGCACCCACCGCATACGAGGTATTGTCCGGCAGTCTTGCGGCACGCTGCGCGTCCACGGCCACGTACTGGGAAGCCGTACCGAAGCGTCGCTGGAAGTGCGCCTGATAAACCCAGACGCGCTCCCCGACCCGCGTCGTCTCCACCCCCTCGCCAACAGCGATGATGATACCGGCGCCGTCACTGTGGGGGATCAGGTCGCCGCCCGCCAGTGCTGCCGGCTGCGAGCCGGCGCGTTTCTTCACGTCGCTGGGGTTGACGCCCGAGGTAGCCAACCGCACGAGCACCTCGCCTGGTCCGGCGATGGGTGCGTCGCGCTCACCCAGCATGAGTACTTCCCTCGCGACGCCGAAAGCCGCATAGGAAACCGCCTGCATCCGCTCCATCGCCGCCATCAACCGCACTCCCGTCCGCTGACGTCCCGCCTCAATTCGCCGAGAACCCCTCGGTGTGACCATCGATACCGAGGGCCTGTCCCGAGATCATGCGCCCCGCCGGACTGGCCAGGTAAAGCACCATGGCGGCGACATCCTACGGTTCGCCGAAATCGCGCATCGACACCTGGCGGCAGTACCTCTCACGGATGGCGTCCGGCGAGACCCCGCGCTGGGCAGCATCGGCGGCAATCACGCGGTCGATGCGCGGACCGTTGATGGAGCCGGGACAGATGGCGTTGACGGTGATGCCGAAGGGTCCCAGCTCCATCGCCCAGGTCTTGGTGAGACCGATGAGGGCCCACTTCGTGGCCACGTAGGCCGAGCGCATCGGACAGCCGAAGAGGCCGGCCGTGGAAGCAATGTTGATGATGGTGGCGCGGGCACCCGCTGCCTGCGCGGCCTTGAGACGCGGCACGCCGAGCCGGGTGACATGGAAGTTGCCGCTGAGGTTCACGTCGAGGCACTGCTGCCAACCGTCGGGTTCGTTGTCCTCGACATTCGCCACCGGACCGGCGATGCCGGCGTTGTTCACCAGCGTATCCAGCCGGCCGAGGCATCGATCGACCTCGGCGAAGACGTGTGCCACGTCCGCCGACCGCGTGATGTCCGCCACCGTACCGGTTGCCCCGGGGTTCTCGGCCAGGAAAGCCGCCACCGCGGTCGGATTGCGGTCGAACACATGAACCGCGTGGCCCTCGGCCAGGCAGGCGCGGGCAATCACGCGACCGAGGCCATTGGCGCCCGCGGAGACCAGGACGGCACGGCGCTGAGGAGGGTTCTGGCTCATGTGGCTTTCCTGTGGAGGCATTCGCGTGTGCGGACCCGGCCAAAGCTCAAGGGACTGTTACAGCTACAATTCTGCGCCGAGGATTGACACTCCAACAGCCCGGAACGACACTGTTACCAATCATTTTCCATGAATTTTTCTCATGCCTGAAGAGTCTCCGTCATGCGCCGCGTCCTGCCTCCGCTGAATGCCCTGCGCAGCTTCGAGGCCGCGGCGCGACACGGATCCTTCAAGGCCGCGGCCGAGGAACTCTGCGTCTCGCACTCGGCCATCAGCCATCAGGTCAAGCTGCTGGAACAATACCTCGGACTCGAGTTGTTCTCGCGACGCAGCCGGGCGGTGGAACTGACCCGGGCCGGTCGCGCCTATTACCCGGTGTTGCGCGAAACCTTCGATCGCCTGGCCGACAGCACCGCCCTCCTGCTGACGCCCAAGCGGCAGGACGTGCTCACGATCCAGTTGTATTCGACGTTCGCCATCCGCTGGCTCATTCCGCGCTTGCCCGATTTCCAGACGAAACACCCGCAGATCAACGTACGGCTGAACACCTCGCAACGCGATGTCGACTTCGAGCACGAGGACGTGGATGCCTGCGTGATGATCGGCACGCCCTCCCAGGATGACCTGAGCTACACCTACCTCTTCGGTGCCGAACTGCTGCCGGTGTGCAGTCCCGCACTGCTGCAGGCGACGCCGTCGCTGCGCTTGCCCACGGATCTCGGCAGACAGTCGCTGCTGCAGGTGTATCCCTCGCGGCGCGATTGGAGCGTATGGCTGGAGGCACAGGGCGTCGGTCACCTGAACCCCGACGGCGGCCTGCAGTTCGACAGCTATGACCATGCACTCAGTACGGCTGCGCAGGGCCTCGGTGTCGCCCTCGGCATGCAGCCCTACCTGGCGAAGGACTTCCGCTCGGGACTGCTGGTGGAGGTCTTCCCGGGAAAACGTGTCCGCCACGACCGCGACTGGTATCTGGTGTGTCGACGGGAACGCGCGAAGCAGCCGAAGATCATGGCTTTCCGGGACTGGTTGCTCGGCCAGGTGAAGGCAGACCCGGAGATCGTCGACGTCGGCCCCGCCCACGGCGCCTGAGGGGCTTGCCGGGTCTCGCGGCTCAGGCTTCCTCCCCCAGGAAACCTCCGGTTTGATGGGCCCACAGGCGTGCATAGAGTCCACCCTGCACCAGCAGTTCGGCATGCGTGCCCTGCTCCACGATCTCGCCCTTCTCGAGCACGACCAGGCGGTCCATCGCGGCAATCGTCGACAAGCGATGCGCGATCGCAATCACCGTCTTGCCTTCCATCAGCCGGTAAAGGCTTTGCTGGATGGCAGCTTCCACCTCGGAGTCCAGCGCGCTCGTCGCTTCGTCGAGCAACAGGATGGGGGCATCCTTCAGCATCACGCGCGCGATGGCGATGCGCTGTCGCTGGCCACCGCTCAGTTTCACGCCACGCTCGCCGACGTGGGCGTCGTACCCGGTACGGCCCTTGGCATCGCGCAAGCCGAGGATGAACTCGTGTGCTTCCGCACGCCGCGCGGCGGCGATGATTTCGTCCTCCGATGCCTCGGGGCGACCATAGGCGATGTTGTCCCGGACCGAGCGATGCAGCAGCGAGGTATCCTGCGTCACCATGCCGATGGCGGCCCGGAGACTGTTCTGCGTCACGCCGGCGATGTCCTGGCCGTCGATGCGGATGCTGCCTGCGCGCAGCTCGTAGAAGTGCAGCAGCAGGTTCACGATGGTGCTCTTGCCGGCGCCTGAGCGTCCCACCAGACCGATCTTCTCCCCCGGCGCCACGGTGAGCGAGAGATTCCGGATAACGGCGGGCCGCGCGGCGGAGATCTCCTCGCCGTAGCTGAAGACCACGTCCTCGAGCCGCACTTCGGCACGCGACACCTGCAGGGGCGGCGCGCCCGGCCGGTCGACGATAGCCGGTGGCGTGGCGAGCGTATTGATGCCGTCCTGCACCGTGCCCACCTGCTCGAACAGGGATGCGAACTCCCACATGACCCAATGCGAAACGCCGTTGAGACGCACCGCCATCGCGGTGGCAGCGGCGACGCCACCGATGCCGACCGCACCAGCAGACCATAGCCACAAGGCCGCACCCAACGAGCCGAGAATGAGCAGCATGCCGAGCGTGTGGTTCACCACTTCGAAACCGCTGATCTTGCGCATCTGCTCATGCACGGTGGCGAGGAACTCCTGCATGCCGCTGCGGGCGTAGGCGCTTTCGCGCTCGGTATGCGAAAACAGCTTGACGGTGGTGATGTTGGTATAGGCATCGGTCACGCGGCCCGTCATCAACGAGCGTGCATCCGCCTGCGACTGGGAGGCGCGGGCCAGCCGCGGCACGAAATGGACCAGACTGGCGGCGTAAAGCACCAGCCAGCCCAGAAACGGTGCCAGCAGCCACTGGCTGAAACTGCCGGCAACCACCACCATGGTGATGAAATAGACGAACACGTAGACGAGGATGTCCGCCACGGTGAACCAGGTGTCGCGCACGGCGAGCGCGGTCTGCATCAGCTTGGCGGCAACACGTCCGGCGAACTCGTCGTGGTAGAAACTGAGGCTTTGCGCCAGCATGCGGCGATGGAAGTCCCAGCGCAGGCGCATGGCGAATGGCCCCGCCAGCGTCTGGCGGCGCAGCGCCGTCTGGACGAACACCAGCACCGAGCTGCCCAGCAACACCACGGCGACCAGCACCAGACGATGGCGTTCGCTCTCCCAGAACCCGGCGCGGTCCACCGTACCCAGCCAATCGACGATGCGACCGAGCAAGGCGAACAGCAAGGCCTCGAAAATGCCTATTGCGGCGGTGACGACGGTCATGACCGCGAGGTAGCCCCGCATGCCGCGCGTGCAGGCCCACAGGAAGGGCATCAGGCCGCGCGGGAGCGGCGGCTGACCGTCTTCCGGGTAGGGATCGACACGGGTTTCGAAGTAGCGGAGCAAGCGGATACCTTTCTTCTCGAATCCTGGGGTCGGCGCCAGTGTGCAGGATTGGCACGGTGTCCGTCGGCTCACTTGCCGATGCAGAACCTTGCGAATACTTCACCCAGTACGTCATCCGCCAAGGTGCGGCCCGTCACGGCCCCCAGCGCATCCTGCGCCAGACGCAGTTCCTCGGCGACCAGTTCTCCGCCTTCGCCCGCCGCTTCGGCGGCCCGAGCGGCGATGACATGTTCCAGCGCTTCGCGGATGGCCTGCACGTGACGCTCGCGGGCGCTGAAAGCCCCCGCCGCCTCGGTCCCCGCCCGTCCAAGGAGGTGAAGCATGGCGGCCCGAAGCGCGGGTAGCCCCTCGCCCGTGCGGGCACTGACGGCAAGGATGGCCGAGGCCCGCGGCGGTTCGGGAGCGGCGTCGGCAATCCTGCCATGGGTACCGCTGACGAGTGGGGCCTGGACATCCTGCTTGGTCGTTACCAGCAACACCGGGGCACGGGAGGACTCCCCGGAACCCAGCAGGCCGTCGATCTCGCCTGAGGCTGCAGCCAAGGCGGCGGAGTCGGTCGAGTCGACGACATAGAGCAGCAAATCGGCCTTGGCGACCGCGGCACGGGCCCGGCGCACGCCCTCCTCCTCCACCGGATCCGTCGTGTCGCGCAGCCCTGCGGTATCCGCCAATGTGAGCCGTACACCCTCCAGTTCCACTTCCAGCCGCAGGACATCGCGCGTGGTGCCGGGCACCGGGGTGACGATGGCGGCTTCCTCGCGCGCGAGGGCATTGAGCAATGAGCTCTTGCCGGCATTCGGACGACCGGCCAGTACCACCTGCGGCGTCTCCGTCATGCGGACGCCGGTTCGAGTCGCCGCCAGCAACCCCCGGCAGTCCGCTTCAAGACCTGCCAGCGGCGTGGCGAGATCCACCTGAACGGGTACATCTCGCTCGTCGGGGAAATCCAGCAGCGCCTCGCCCAGGGCGCGGGCTTGCAGCAGGCTGCGGGCCAGCCCGTCGACGCGCCGGCTGAACTCGCCGCTGAGGCTGCGAACCGCAGCACGGGCCGCCCTGGCGGAGCCCGCGGCCACCAGATCCGCGACTGCCTCGGCCTGGGCGAGGTCGAGGCGATCGTTCAGGAAGGCACGCTGCGTGAACTCTCCCGGATGCGCCAGCCGGGCACCGGCCGCCAGTACGGCGCCCAGCACCTGCGCCAGTGCCGCTGGGCTGCCATGGCCCTGAAGTTCCAGCACGTCCTCACCGGTGAAACTGTGCGGGCCGGGAAACCACAGGGCGAGCCCCTCGTCGAGCAACTCCTCGTCCCCGTCCCGGAAGCGCGCGAACGTGGCACGGCGCGGCGCGGGCAATCGCCCCAGAACCCGCCGGGCAATCTGGCTGGCCGCCGGTCCGGAGACGCGCACGACCCCAATGCCGGCGCTCCCCGGGGCCGTGGCAATGGCAGCAATAGTGTCGATGGCAGACGGGCGCATGACGATATTGTCGGCCGGATTCTCGCCATCGGGAACTTCCTTGGGGAAATGGTCATCCGGCCGCTGGTCGGAAAAAAGACTGGTGTTTCTGCACCACCTTTTTCGGGCCGCGCCGGGGGACCGGCGCCAGCGCTCAGCGCCACCTGCCCCCGAGGAGGGCGGCCATCCGGCGGCTGCTCGGAAAAACGACTGGTGTTTCTGCACCACCTTTTTCGGGCCGCGCCGGGGGGACCGGCGCCAGCGCTCAGCGCCACCTGCCCCCGAGGAGGGCGGCCATCCGGCGGCTGCT
>JBJTPC010000084.1:0-5320 GCA_046074905.1 Gammaproteobacteria bacterium | reverse complement strand
GCCTGCTGGTAGCTCTCTTCACTTTCGCCCCCGCGCCGGCGCTGGCCGTGGAACCCGCTCCGCCCGGGGCGGCTGCTTGCTGCCGCTCCACGGACGACTTCCCGTGGATCAGCCTGCCCGCACCCGGGCAAAGCGTGACGTTGCGAATCGGGGAACAGGATCCGCGCTATCGCTTCCATGGCGGTGAGAGCCACTTCGTCGCCCTCCGCCTGCCGACCCAGGGTTCTGCTTACCGTATCGAGGTACGCGGCCTGCCGGAGCGCGATCCGTCGCAGCCGGGCGGCTGGCGCGTGTTCTATCCGCAAGCAGTCCTGCTCGATGCGTTCCACATCGTCACGCGGACGGCCGGTGCGGAGAACGCGCTGCCGGAACCGGTCGGGGGTGAACTCGCGCCTGACGGCGCTTACGTACTGTTCCTGCCACTCGACCCGGCCACGGACGAGGATCGCTTTCTGGTCGTCCACACGGTACCGCCGGAGCCAGCGCCGACCGCCAGCGAGTCCTGGCTGCGATCGCGCAATCCCGCCATGCGGGCAGCGTTCGGCTGGCGGGCAGGGGCCAGCGACACGGGACGCATCAGCATCACGGTGACCGCACCGAATCCGCGGCCGACGACCGCCGCCCGCTGAAGCCCCCTCAGCCGGGAGTGTCGGTCGCCACGGTGCGACCCTTGCCGAGCAATTCACCTGCGGCGAGTCCCAGCACCGCCAGTGCCAGCGGCAAGACCTCGTAGACGCAGCGATAGAGCAGCATCGCCCCGAGCAGTTGCACCGGCGGCACATGGGGCAGAAGCGTGAGCAGGACGGACTCGAACACGCCAAGACCGGCCGGCACGTTGCTGGCCAGCGCGGCGAAGATGCACAACACGTAGATGGGCAGGAAGGCGAGATAGGAGAGCCCCACGGTCTCGGGCAGGAACATCCAGAGGATGCCGGCCGCACCGGCCACGTCGATCATCCCGAGCAGGTATTGACGGCGGGTGAAGCGGCCGGAGGGCAGCTTCAAGGACAGGCCACCGAGCCAGCGTGGCCATTGCCAGCGCCCACGGACACGCTCGGTGGCCACCAGGTAGACCACGTGGAACGACAGGAAGAGCAACGCCATTCCGACCGACCACTGCGCAGGAATGCCGAGCAACGCCGAGGCGGGCCCACCCCACCAGATCAGCGACAGCGAGAACAGCACGCCGAGACCCACCGCATAGGGGATGGTGCAGAGGAGCACCACCTGGCCGACCTCGGCGAGCGAGAGACCGGCGGCGGAATACCAGCGCAGGCGAATGGCGCCTCCCGACAAGGCTCCGACCCCGACCGCATGGCCGATCGGATAGGCCACGAGCGACGTGGCCACGGCGCGGCGCGGCGTGCAACTGCCGGGTGCCGCGGCCTCGCGCAGCGCCAGTACCTCATGGTAGGCCAGGGCACCGTAGGCGGCAGCGCAGCAGGCCAGAGCGAGCAGCACCGTGACCGGACTGACCGCCTGGAGATCCGCCATGACCTCCGCCCAACTCACGCCCGCCAATTGCTTGCGCAGCACCGAGGCGGCCAGGTAACCGATGCCGACGGTCACCACCACCGTCAGCACGCTGCGCAGGCGCGGGAGACGCACTAGCGGACGCGCCGCTCGGAGTAGTTTTCCTCGATGTTGTCGCGGAAGAAACTCCACTGGGAACCCGAGGAGGAGAAACGCCGCCAGGTGTCCTCGGACACCCCCGCATACTCCATGAGGCTGCCGTTGGTCAGTTCGACGCGCAGCACGCGCTGGGACGGGTCGTAACCGATGGCCCGCAGGCTGCCCGCACTGACACGCTTCATTTCCATGGCTTGCCTCCCACCGGACCCCGGGGAGAGGTCCCGGCCGGCAGTATCGCAAAGAAAAGGGGCGGAATCCTGCGGTGCCCGGTGAAGGGACCGTGGATTCCGCCCCGGATCGTCATCAGGGGATATCAATTCAACGCTCGCCCCGATGAGACACCCACGCCCTGGCAAGGTTCAATCGCCAAGGATGAAATCCGCGACGGCATCGACGGTTTCCCGGTGACGGAGGATGTCGCGGTGACCGAGACCGCGGGTATCGAGACCCCTGGCCCCCTGCCAGGCCGCACGCAGGCGCACTGCCTGCCCGTGCGCCACGATCGGATCATCCACGCAGTGCACCACCAACGCGGGCAAAGCCGCCACGGCGGGGTCGCGGGCGAGGATCTCGGGATCCAGCTCCCGGACCGGACGTCCGGCATGGGCATCCAGCAGGCGGCGCAGTCGGTGCTGCGCATCCGGCCCGAGGCCGGCGGCTTCCACGAACCGATCCGTGATCTCGGACACCGCTGCGGGAGAGCCGAGCGTGACCACCCGGCCGGCCTCCAGACCCTCGGCTATCGCGATGGGCACGGCGCTCCCGCCCATCGAATGACCGATCACCGCGGCGGGCGACCCGAACGCCGCCTGCGCCGCCAGCAAGCCCTGTGCGAACAACCACGGGCTCGCATGGCGCCCGGGGGAACGTCCATGTCCCGGACCCTCGACGGCCAGCAGGCGAAATCCCCGTGCGGTCAGCGCGGCAGCCAGCGGCCGGAACTGCGTCGGCCTGCCCTCCCAGCCATGCTGGGCGAACACCCACGGCGCGACCGACTCCCCGGGTGGCGCCCAGGCCAGCGCCGCCTGTCCATTCGGCAGGGTCAGCGGCTCCGCGGTGGGCTCGCCCGACTCCAGCGGCGCGATTTCCCAGGGCTGGGGTGGATTCTGCCGGGGCCGCAGCACCACCTGGGCCACGAACCGCCCGGTCCAGCCGGGCGCGATCCGGCTCGCGAAACCCAAGGTCGGCGGCACCCAACGAGGGATGCGCAGGCTCACGGTACGGTGTCCGGCTCGGCGTGCTCCTCCTGCCATTCGCGCCAAACGGCCAGCGTGACGGCCAACACCACGGGGCCGAGGAACAGCCCGATCAGGCCGAAGGCCGTGACGCCGCCAAGTACACCGAACATCACCAGCAGGAAGGGGATGCGCGTGGCGCTGGAGATGACCAGCGGACGGACGAGATTGTCGACCCAACTGACCACGCCGATGCCCCACAGGAACAGGCCGATGCCCTGCGTGGTGGCGCCTGTGAGCAGCAGCCAGAAGGACAGCGTTCCCCAGACCAGCGGCGTGCCGAAGGGAATCAGGGCGATGAGTACCGTCAGCGTGCCCAGCAGCAGCGGCGCATCGAAACCGACCGCCGCATAGCCGACCCCGGCGACAGCACCCTGAGCGACGGCCGTCAGTACGATGCCGTAGACGACGGCGCGCGTCGTCGCCCCGATTGCCTCGAGATAGCCATCCACGCGCGAACCCAGCAACCCGCGCGCCGCCGTCCGTACCTGGCGCAGGAGATCCTCGCCGTGAAGATAGAGGAAGAACAGCGTCAGTACGGCAAAGCCCATCTTCGCGAGGTTGCGGCCGACGCCCCCCATCACCCCCATCTCGCCGACCAGACGCGTGACCATCGCCGACAATGCGGCGCCCACGGCCACCGGATCGCGATGGAGTTCGGTCAGCCACTCGCGCAGCTTCGTGCCGATGACCGGCCAACGGTACACGGACTCCGGCAAGGCCAGACCGCCGCCGGCCGCCCGCGCCAGGAACTCCTGCCAGGCGGCTCCGAGCTCGCGTTGCAGCGTGAGCCCGACCCAGACCAGCGGCACCACGACCATCGCCGCCACCAGCAAGGTCATGAAGGTGGCCGCCAGCCGACGGCTGTGCAGCGCAGCCTCCAGGCGCAGGAATGCCGGCCAGGTCACGTAGGCGAAGATCGCGGCCCACAGCACCGGCACCACGAACGGCGCCAGCACCAGCCAGGCCAGCAGGATCAGGCCACCCAGCAGGGCACCGAGCGTCAGGCGACGGAGCAAGGGCGAGGTCTGTAGGTCTTCCAAGGTCGTTCGCATCCAGGGCACCGTGCTGCGGTCCGGCAGTGGTAATGGTACCGTGAGCGAAGGTAGAGCGGCCGGTCGACCGGCGTGGCGCGGCGTGGAACAGGAGGGGGCCCGGTGAAGGGGATCGTGTTCACGGAATTCCTCGAGATGGTGGAACAGCGCGATTCGCTGGCCATGGCCCAGCAGGTCATCGATGACGCGGCACTGCCGCATGCCGGTGGCTACACGGCGGTGGGCACCTACCCGCCGGGCGAAATGGTGCGCATGGTGCAGGCTTACGGCCAGCATGCGAACCAACCTGCCGCAGCAGTCCTGCGCCACTTCGGTCGACACCTGTTCACGAGTTTCGAGCGGCAGTTCCCCGATTTCTTCCGTGAGGTGACCGGACCGTTGGAGTTACTCGAGTCGGTCGACCAGCGTATCCACGGCGAAGTCCGCAAGCTCTATCCCGATGCGGAGTTGCCCTCGTTCGATTGCCATCGCCCGGACCCCGATGCCCTGGAGATGGTCTATCGCTCCACCCGCGGGCTCGCCGACCTGGCGCAAGGCCTGATCGAGGCTTGCCTGGAAGCCTGGAAAACCCCCTATCGTCTGCAACGGGAAGACTTGGGCAACGGCGATGGTACCCACGTCCGGTTCATCGTCCGTCTCGGCGACTCATGAGCGAGGACGAGACAGGACTCTGGCGCAGGTTGGCCGAGCGCGAGCGTCTCGCGCGCAAGGAGGCCGAGCGCCTGCTGGAGGGCAAGAGTCGCGAACTCTACGCCGCCAATGAAGCCTTGCGCGAACTGGCCGCCGGCCTGGAAGCGCAAGTCACCGAGCGGACCCAGGCGCTGCGCGAGGCAAATGCAGAACTGCAGCTCCTGCACGACACCAGCGAGGTGCTCGCCGGCGCCAGCGATGGCGCCGCTGCCGTCGGCATCCTGCTCGAGAAGACCTGCTCGCTGTTCGGCTGGGACTGCGGTGACTATTGGGAACCGGATCCCGCGGCGGGAGTGATGCGCTGCACGGCGCTGTGGTCGATGCCGGAGGTCGCACTCGACGCCTTCGTGGCGGCTTCGCTGGCGAACAACCTGCCGCTGGGCAGCGGTCTGCCCGGCCGCGTGATGCTCAACGGACGGCAGCACTACATTCCCGATGTCACCGCGGACGTGAACTTCCGGCGGGCGGCCGCGGCACTCAAGGTAGGATTGCGCAGTGCCTTGGCCGTGCCGGTGATGTCATATGGGCAATGCATCGGCGTGCTGGAATTCTTCTCGCGGCGGCTGCGCGCGCCGGATAGCCGTCTCGCCGGTACGCTAGATGAACTGGCTCGCAAGCTGTCCCAGTTCCAGGAGCAGCAACGCGCCCGCCGCGAACTGCAGCAAGCCAAGGAGCTCGCGGAATCGGCCAACCGCACCAAGGGCGAGT
>JBJTPC010000083.1:0-17453 GCA_046074905.1 Gammaproteobacteria bacterium | reverse complement strand
TGGCGCATGCCCCGTGCGGCGAGTCGTGCGGCAATCCGCTGGCGATCCTCGAGCAGCAGCGCGCGCGTCTGTTCCAGATGGGCGGTGTCCGCCAGACTGGCACGGACCGCAGATGGCACGAAAAGATTTGCCCAGGTCATCCGGTATGCGCCGAAAGCCTCGGCGAGAGCGGACGGAGCCACTGCATACCCGAAGCGCAACCCCGCCATGCCATGAATCTTCGAAAAGGTTCGCAGGACCACCACGTTCCGGCCCTCGCGCACCAGCGAAATCATCGAGGTGATGGCCGGGTCAGCCGCCAATTCCAGATAGGCCTCGTCGATGACGGCGGTCACATGGTGTGGCAGGGCGCGGATGAAGTTCGCCAGCGTATCGCCCGTGAAGGCGGTGCCGCTGGGATTGTGCGGGTTGCAGACGTAGACGAGGCGGGTGCGCTCGGTCACTGCGGCGAGCATCGCCGGAAGATCGTGCCGCAACGCAGCGTCGAGGGGGACGGCGACGACGCTGGCCCCGTTGAGTCGGGCGTACTCCACGAGTTCGTCGTAGGTGGGGTCGGCGGTGATGATTTCTCACCTGACGGGCTGCCCAGGCGCCCAGGGCCCGCAGGACTTCTCCCGAACCGGTGCCGGTGACGATTTGCTGCGGTCGGACCCCCTCCCGTTCTGCCAGGAGTTCGACGAGGGCATCCTCGTCCCGCGGGCTCACGTATCGCTGGATGCTCGACCGCGTGCCCGCCATGGCTTCCAATGCGGCCGGCGAGGGCCCATACGGGTTCTCGTTCCAGTGCATCAGGAGGGGGTGGGCAGCCGACGGTGGGGCCTCCGGGCCGCCGGGGCGTTGCAAAGCTGCAGCGTAGGCACCACGAGGGGCGGCCAGCAACAGGGCCGCCGAGGTCAGCAGTTGGCGTCGCGATAGGCTCATGGGCGGATGTTGGCCGGGGCGGCGTTGATACGCAAGGGCGTCCCGGCACTGTCGTCCTTCAGGGTGAGTCCGCTGTAGCCACGCGCCAGTGATTCCTCCACCAGCCAGGCGATGGTGCGGGCGGCTGCGACGTAGCCGAGTCCATCGGGGCGGATGTTGGAGACGCAGTTGCGCTCGGCGTCGGTCCTGCCGCGGCGGGGGGCATGGGTGAGGTAGGCACCGAGGCTGTCCGGTGCACTCATGCCTGGACGTTCTCCAAGCAGGACGAGGACCACCCGTGCACCGAGGAGCTCGCCTACCTCGTCACCCAGCGCCACGCGTCCCTGACTGGCAACCACCACGGTCACGTTGCGCCAGCGGTCCGGGAGGAGTTCGGCCAAGGCCTGCAGCAGGGGCAGGGCGTGTCTGGCAGGTGCCTGGGGGGCGAGCCCATCCGCCACCACCACCACCACCGCGGCGCCGGCGAGGGGCGCGAGGACCGCGCCGTCGCCGGGGTGGAGTCGACGACCCAGATCCGGACGGCGCAGGTAGGTATCGCGATCTATCGCCTGACTGCGTACTTGGGCGTGAGGATGGCCGCATCGTGCCAGTTCGTGTGCCATTGACTCGGGATCCAGCACGGCATGGACGGCATCGCGTGCCAGTGCGTGGTCTTGCGCCAGTCTGAGGGCTTCGCAGGTCCGCAGGGAGGAGCCGCTGGACGCCAGGCCGATGCGAGCGGGCGTGAAGCGGGACAGCGGTCGGACGAGTTCGTTCATGGCTCCCCTGCCTCGCGCGTCATGGCGAGCAGCGGATGGTCCGGTGGCGCCTCAAGCGGTCGACCTGCCGCATCGGCCAGCCCCGCGGACTCGAGCCACTGGGCGAATTCCGGGGCTCGCTGCAGCCCGAGTGCCTCGCGGACGTACAGGGCGTCATGGAACGAGGTGCTCTGGTAGTTGAGCATCACGTCATCGGCACCGGGAACCCCCATGATGAAATTCACGCCGGCCACCCCGAGCAGCGTGAGCAGGGTATCCATGTCGTCGAAATCTGCCTCCGCATGGGTGGTATGGCAGATGTCGACGCCGTGGGGAACGCCCAGCAACTTGCCGCAGAAGTGATCCTCGACGCCGGCACGGATGATCTGCTTGCCATCCCGCAGGTACTCCGGTCCGATGAAGCCGACCACGCTGTTGACCAGCAGGGGTTGGAAGTGTCGCGCCACTCCGTAAGCGCGTGCCTCCAGCGTCTGCTGGTCGACGCCATGGTGGGCGCCCGCGGAAAGCGCGCTGCCCTGGCCAGTCTCGAAATACATCACCTGGTCGCCGAGTGTGCCGCGTTGCAGCGATCGGGCACCGTCGCAGGCCTCGCGCAGCAGATCGAGCGTCACGCCGAAACCCGCGTTGGTCGCCTGTGTCCCGCCGATGGACTGGAACACCAGGTCGACCGGGGCCCCTGCCTCGATGGCACGAAGTTGCTGCGTCACGTGGGTGAGCACGCAAGACTGCGTCGGAATGCCGAAGCGCTGGATGAGTTCATCGAGCATCTTCCACAGTTCGATGAAGGTGGGGAGATCGTCTCCGGCAGGGTTGATGCCGATCACGGCATCGCCGGCACCGAGCAGCAATCCGTCGAGTGTGGCGGCGGCAATCCCTCGCAGGTCGTCGGTGGGATGGTTCGGTTGGAGGCGGGTCGCCAGGCGTCCCTCCAGCCCGAGCGTATTGCGGAAGCGCGTGACCACGCGGCATTTGCCGGCAACGAGTACCAGGTCCTGCAGCCGCATCAACTTGCTGACTGCGGCCACCATCTCGGGAAGCAATCCCGGCGCCAGTGCCGTGAGCACCGGAGTGCGCGCATCCGCAGCGAGCAACCAGTCACGGAAGTCTCCCACCGTCAGATGGGCCACGGGCGCGAATGCCGCCGCGTCGAGATCGTCGAGCAGGAGGCGGGTGACATCGTCGGTCTCGGCGGGCACCAGCGGCTCCGCGAGGAAACGGCGCAACGGAACCTCGGCGAGCGCCCACTGCGCGGCAATGCGCTCGGTGGCCGAACCTGCGGCAATCCCGGCCAGCTGGTCACCGGAGCGGGGCGGTGAGGCCTTGGCAAGCAGGTCACGCAGGGAGTCGAAACGCCAGCGCGTGCCTCCCAACGTATGCGTGTAGCTCATGACCAGGTTTCCCCAAGCGCAGCCGGATGGCGCAGAATAACCCGTCGCCACGGCGCAATCATGACGGCCGTGCCGGGGGGAGTGATGACCTACGCGAGAATCCTGATTGCCATCGTCACGCTGTGGGGAGGGATGCCTACCGCCGGTGCGGCGACGCTGTGGGTCCTCAACGCCCACCTGATCGACGGCTTGGGTGGGCAGGACGTCCCCCTGGTGGACGTTGCCGTCGATCGGGGGCGCATCGCGGCGATCCGCCCTGCTGGTGCGGGGCACCAGCACGTCGGACCGGGAGTTCGCAAGATCGATGCCCGCGGCGGCTTCCTGTTGCCGGGATACATCGATGCGCACGCCCACATCGCCGATCCGCCTGCGGCCCAGCGGGCGTTGCTCTCCGGTGTCACCTCGGCACGGATCCTCGGCGATGCCTACTTGAAGGGGATCTCCACGCGCGATCTCATTCGACAAGGTGCCATCCCGGGTCCCGAGTTGCTGGGCTCCGCCGGTCATATCCGGCCGGTATTGGGCGAGCCTTTCGTGCTCAGTTTTCCGCAGTTCGGCGAGTACCTCGGAAAGCCCTCGCAGGGCGTCGAGCAAGTGCGTGCCGTGGCCAAGGCGGTGATTGCGCGGGGTGCCGATGTCCTCAAGGTCGGTGCCAGCGAGCGTGCCGGACTGGCCTCGACCGATCCGCGTCGCCAGGAGTTGACGCAGGAGGAAATGACTGCAGTGGTCCAGGAAGCGGCGGCGCATGGCTTGTTCGTGGCGGCCCATGCCCATGGCCGGAGCGGCGCGAAAGCCGCCGTGCTGGCCGGTGTCCGCAGCATCGAGCATGGCACCTGGATCGACGACGAGACGCTGTCTCTCATGAAGTCGCGCGGCACGTTTTTCGTGCCAACCCTCGCAATCATGAGCCCGCTGGGGGATCCGCAGGGAAACACTGCCGGCGACATTGCCTTGCAACTGCGCACGCACGCCATGATGCGCCCGCTGCGCGAGGCGGTTCGCAAGGCGCGCGCGTTGGGCGTCGTGGTCGCCGCAGGCACCGATGGTGACTACGGCGAGGGCGAGATTGCGCGCGTCAGGCCCGGACACGAAATCGAGGAACTCGTGAAGCTCGGATTCAGCCCGCTTGAGGCGATTCGTGCAGCCACCCATGATGCCGCGCGGGTGTTGGGTATCGAGAAGCGCACGGGGAGCATCGTGGTGGGTCTGGAGGCCGACCTGCTGCTGGTGGAAAGAGATCCGCGCCAGGACACCACGACCCTGTTCGAGCCACTGCTGGTGGTCAACAATGGCGAGGTCGCCCTCGACCGGTTGTACTGAGACGGACGGCGAGGTGCACGCTTTCCCCGGTTACAATCGCGGGATGCACCTCTTCGATCTCGCCACTGCGATTGAAATGGTCGACGCGGATACCTTCCGCGTCCGGACCCATCCCGCATATGCCAACCAGATTGGCCCGTTCGGTGGCTTGACGGCCGCACTCATGATGCGCTCCGTGCTGCAACATCCCGCCCGGAGCGGGGTCCCGGTCACCTTGACGGTGAACTACGCCGCTGCCATCGCCGACGGGGAGTATCTGTTGCGAACGCGCGCGGTGCGTACCGGGCGTTCCACCCAGCATTGGGTGGTCGAGGCCGTGCAGGCGGGCGAGGTGGTTGGTACCGCGACGGCCGTCACCGCATCCCGTCGGCAGACCTGGTGCGGGACTTGCGTCTCGCCGCCGGCGATGTTGCCGCCACCGGAAGCGATGGAACGTCTTGACGGTCCCGGTGCGCCGATCTGGTTCGCGAACTACGACATGCGCTCGATTTATGGCGGGTATCCTGCCGTGGAGAACTATCCCGGCCAGCCGACCGATTCCCGCAGCGAGGACTCCCGGTCGGCCGCCTGGCTGCGGGACCGTCCGGCGCGGCCCCTCGACTTTTGCAGCCTGACGGCTCTCTGCGACGCGTTTTATCCGCGGATTTTCGTGAAGCGCCGGGCGGTGATGCCCGCCAGCACCATCTCCCTCACGATCTACTTCCATGCGGACGAGGAAATGCTGACCGCACAGGGCGATTGCTTCGTGCTCGGGGTCGCGGAGGGTGTGCATTACCGCCATGGATTCTTCGACCAGCGGGCCGTACTTTGGGGCCACGATGATTCGCTGCTGGCCTCCACCCACCAGGTGATGTTCTTCCGCGGGTGAGAGGGCGGCGAGCCGTCCGGACCGCAGTGGGGTTTTCCTCGCCACGGAGGGATGCATCCGGCGCGTTCGCCGTGTACGCTTTCGACGCATGACATGCCGATTCCGCCTGCTCCGATTCCAACGGTCCCGCCGGGCCGTAAGCTGCGACTTCCGCGTGACCCTGCTGTGCATCGCGCTGGTGGCTGGTCTGCCGGGTGCAGCGCTGGCGAAGCAGAATCCCGGCCGACCGGATGTGCGGGCCGGTTCCTATCTCGTGATGGATGCGGAGGGCGCGAGGGTGCTGGCATCCCAGCATGCCAACAAGGCCGTACCGATTGCTTCCATCACCAAGCTCATGACCGCCTTGGTGGTTCTCGATGCCGGACAGTCCCTCGACGAGAAAGTCACGATCGGGCGGCAGGAAGTCCGTGGTACCCGCGGCAGCGCGTCGCGAATTGCCGAGGGCACCACGCTGACGCGTGGCGAGTTGCTGCGCCTCGCCCTGATGTCGTCGGAGAACAGGGCCGCCAGCGCACTTTGTCACCACTATCCGGGGGGGCAGCGGCCGTGCGTCGCGGCCATGAATGCCAAAGCGAGTGCACTCGGGATGCGTTCGACGCGTTTCGTCGAGCCGACCGGCCTCTCTCCCGGAAATGTCTCCAGTCCGCTCGATTTGGCGCGACTGGTGCTGGCAGCGGCCGCCAATCCACTGGTGGCGGAATACTCCGTCACGCCGGAGTACTCCGTCACGCTGCGTCGTCAGCGTGCGGAGTTCCACAACACCAATCCGCTGGTGAAGAGCGCGACTTGGGAGATCGCCTTGCAGAAGACCGGCTACATCGCCGAGGCCGGACGCTGCCTGGTGATGGGTACGGTCATCGACGGGCGCAATGTCGTCATCATCCTGCTCAACTCCTGGGGTACCCAGACGCGGTTCGCCGATGCGAAACGCATCCGTGCCTGGCTGGAGCGACGCAAGCCCTGGCAGTCCTGAGCCCGAAGGCGGGGCAATCGGGTAGCGGCCCTGCCGCCGGATCAGGTGGCGGGTGGTTCCATCATCTCCCAGGCCTTGAGGGCCTCGGCGGCATACATCAGTGAAGGTCCACCGCCCATGTAAACGCAGACGCTCAGCATCTCCTCCAGTTCCGCGCGGGTGGCGCCCAGTCGACGCAGTGCCTTCACATGGAAGCCGATGCAGCCGGAGCAGTGCTGGCTGATGCCGATTGCCAGCGCAATCAGTTCCTTGTGCTTGGCGCTGATGGCGCCCTCTGCCATCGCGACCCGGGCGAGTTGCCCGAAGGCTTGCATGGCTTCGGACTGCGACTTGCGGAAAGGGGCCAGCGACTCGTTGATGTTGTGGATCAGGGCAAGATGGTCGAAAGTGCTCATAGGTCACTCCAGTCGTCGGGGGTTTGGCAAGCGTGTCACAGGCGCTGAAATCGCTCATCCGCACAATCCCGGATCACCCGCACCCGGGAATCCAGTTTCGTGACATCACCACCCTGCTGAAGGACCCTGCCGGGTTCCGTCTGGTGATAGACGGACTGACATCCTGTTGCCGGCATGTCGACATCGATGTGGTCGCGGGAATCGAGTCGCGGGGGTTCATCGTCGGCGCCGCATTGGCCCACGTCCTCGGCAAGGGATTCGTGCCGCTGCGGAAAGCGGGCAAGCTGCCCGCTGCCACGGCCGGGCGTGATTACCAACTCGAATACGGCCGCGACCGGCTGGAAATCCATCTGGATGCGGTCAGTCAAGGCGACCGGGTGTTGCTGGTCGACGATCTTCTCGCGACCGGGGGAACTGCTGCGGCCGGTGCGGACCTGATCAAGTCAGTGGGCGGCGTGGTGACCGCGTGCTGCTTTGTCATCGATCTCCCCGCGGTGGGCGGCCGGGCACGATTGGAGGCGCTCGGCTATCGGGTCTTCGCCTTGTGCGAGTTTGCGGGCGGGTGAGGGCGATGCGGCAACGGCGTCGGTTGCTGTCGGGTTTGGTCGGGCTGGCGGGGTCGGCAGTGCTCCCGAGGGGCGAAGCATATCCCGAACGATCCCGGTTGCGGGTCGGGGTGGTGGGTGCCGGGATAATCGGCGCCGCGGTCGCCCTGGAGTTGGCCGAGCAGGGGGCGGCGGTGACCCTGCTTGATGCCCTGGGTCCGGCGGCCGGCGCAACCCGCAACTCCTACGCATGGCTCAATGCCTGCGTGGCCGATGCACATTATCGCGATTGCCGTCTGGCCAGTCTCGACCGCTGGCGCCGATGGGATGGCCAGTACCGTCTCGGCATCGTCTGGGGCGGCTATCTCCAGTGGTCGGCTGAAGGGACATACCGCCCGGCGGTCGAGGACACCCTCCGCTGGCTGGCGGATTCGACTGCTCCGGGTCATCGTCTGGCTGCCGCGGAGGTTCATGCGCTGGCACCCCACCTGCGGACAGGTGAGGTCGATACGGCCGTTCTGGTGCCCACCGATGGGCATCTCGATCCCGTAGCGGTCACCGCGCGGTTGATCGCCATGGGAAGGCGACGTGGCGTGGATTTTCGACATCCAGAGCGGGTCCGGGAACTCGAATTCCGTTCCGGACGTCTGGAGGGGCTCGTGACCAATCGCGGCCGCATACGGCTGGACCGGTTGGTGATCGCCGCCGGGACTGCAACCCCGTCGATTGCGGCGATGGCGGGTGCCCGGTTCGCGCTGCGACATGCGCCGGGGATTCTCGTGCACACCCGGCCGCTGCCACCCTTCAGTCGTCTGTTGCACGAGGGGCCCGGCGAGTCGAGCTTCAGGCAATTCCCCGATGGGCGGGTGGTTGCGTATGACGCGCCCCGACCGCCACCCCTCGCCATCCATGCCGGAATCCTGGCTGCCCCCATGGATTTTCCCTCCACGGCAGTGCGGCAGGAGCATGGCCTGCGGATGCTGTCACGGGTGGCCCGTCACTGCCCCCATCTGGAGAAAGCGGAGTTTTCCCAACTGACCCTCGGGTTCAGGCCGATGCCACTGGATGACCGTCCCATCGTGGGTGCCTTGCGCGAGTCGCCCGATGTTCACGTGGCCGTCTCGCACAGTGGCGTGACGCTGGCGCCGTTGATGGCGGCCTGGGTCGCGGACGAGATCCTGCTGAACCAACGGTTACCGGAGTTGGCGAACTACCGACCGGAGCGTTTCGGTTGACCGGAAAGCGGCTCGGGCTGCCTCCGTACTTCGGGTGTCGCGATCAAGTACCTGGCCGTTGCCGGTAGAAGGTCATCGGCTGTTCGCGCAACTGCCGCAGCACGCCAGGCTTCATCGAGCCCATCACATGCATCTCGCAGGGCTTGCAATCGAAACGCAGCTTCAGCACCTCGCTGCCGAGCTGGAGAACCAGAGGTTCGGCACGGACCGTTCCCTGTACGCCAGTGACGCCCTTGGCCTGCTTCGGGCACAGGCTGAGGCTGAAGCGCACGCAGTGCTTGGTGATCATCAGGCTCACTTCACCCAGTGTCTCGTGGCTTTCATAGGCCGATTCGATCACCCTCACGCCATGGCGCGCGTAAAAGGCCGCCGCCTTGCCGTTATGCACGTTGGCAAGGTAAGTCAGCGTGTCCTCGGGGTAGGCTGCAGGAGGCTCTGCCGGAATCGCGCGCGGCAGGCGCGGCAGGCCGGCGGCACGGGTGGCCTCCAGTCCACACACGGCTTCGCGGCGCAGGTGGTTCAGGGCGGACGCCGGCACGAACCAGGGCGTATCCGTCGGCAAGTGCACATCCCGAGCCACGAAATCCGTATTGCCGAGGCGCGTGAGTTGCTCGTGCAGCGCCTGTCGGGCCCGGGCAGGATCGCGTGCTGCTTCCGGAGACCGGTCCATTCGTGCGGAACCAGCGAATCCATCCTCGTCGATGAGCGTGAGTTCAAGACCACCGGGCAGCATCTCCCCGGTGGACGTCTGCGGTCCGGTCGGGTATAGGGCGGTGAGCAGCACGTCGACGGGAATCTTCCGCTCGGCGGATGGCCGGGCGAGCAAGCGTTCCCAGGCCATGTCGCGGTTGCGATGCAGCGTCACGTCTTTCCGCAGGTCCTTGAGATCGCGCGTTCCCCGGGCGCCGGGACGGGCCGCGAGATTGGGCTCCACGCGCCAGCGGTACTCGGCGAGAGCCTCGACCGTATTCACCTGTACACCTTGCAGCTCCCCCTGCAGGTCGCGCCAGGTCAGCGAGTCACCGTTGTGCAGGACGGCACCCGTCTCTGCCGTGTCGACCTCGAAATGGCTCGCGGTCATGGCGGCCACATGGCCGATGGTCACGCCGGCATGTTTCGGTGTATCGAAGGCGCCGATATCCGCCTTGCGGCCATTCACGAAGTAATCCGTGCCGCCACGGTTGAATCCCTGGCCGGGGTCGGGACGGAACGTGAATGTGCAGCGTCCACTGCTGCCTCTCGCGTACTCGGGACGCCTCTCCAGCAACGCGTCGAGCAACTGCCGGTAGTGGGCGGTGACGTTCTTCACCGTCGCCATGTCCTTGTAGCGTCCCTCGATCTTGAAGCTGCGGATGCCGGCGTTCGCCAGCGCCTCGAGATTGCCGCTCTGGTCGTTGTCCTTGAGGCTGAGCACATGCTGGTCGTGCGCGACGATGCGACCCTTGCTGTCCTTCACCACGTACGGCTGGCGGCACTCCTGGGAGCAGCTGCCGCGGTTCGCACTGCGACCGGTGAGCGCATGGCTGATGAAGCACTGGCCGCTGTAGGCCACGCACAATGCCCCATGGATGAAGAACTCGAGTTCCGCATCCTGAACCTCGGCGGCAATCGCCCGGATCTGTCCGAGCGTCAATTCGCGGGCGAGCACCAGCTTCGACAGCCCGGCATCCTGGAGGAACCTGGCCTTGGCGGGCGTTCGGATGTCGGTTTGCGTGCTGGCGTGCAACTGGATCGGCGGAAGATCGAGTTCCAGCAATCCCATGTCCTGAATGATGAGCGCATCGGCACCGGTCTCGTGGAGTTGCCAGGCGAGTCGTCGCGCCGGTTCCAGTTCGTCATCACGCAGGATGGTGTTCATGGTCACGAACACCCGTGCGTGGAAGCGATGTGCATGGCGCACCAGACGCGCGATTTCGCTGACCGGATTGGGCGCCTTGTCACGTGCCCCCATGGCGGGTCCGCCGATGTAGACGGCATCGGCGCCGTGATTGACGGCCTCGATACCGATCGCGGCGTCGCGGGCAGGAGAGAGAAGCTCTAGATGGGGACGGGGCATCGCGGAATTAGACCCTGTTTCCCCCGCAGGAGCAAAACCCGCCGGGACTGGATTTGCGTATCGAGAGGGTCGGACCCGAAGCAAACCCGGCCTTGCGATCCGGTTTCCCGATGCGGCGGCACCGCCTCCCGGCCGGAAACCGGCTAGAACCTGATCCTTACCGGGTCGATTTCGAAGGTGGACTGGGTACGGAACTGCAGTTCGCTGCGGCGGTAGTCGATGACGAGTGAGTCGACCACCCCGAGCACATCCATGCCGATCAGCAACGCCGGTTCATCGGTCAGGCGCCAATAGTCGAAGATCTGCAGGTCCGTGAACAATATCGAGGCATTTTGTACCAGCAATCGGCCCGCCGAGATGCTCGGTACGCGCACCCGTGTGGCGTGCTGGAAGTCCTCGGTCACGCCGATGACTCCCGAGTCGAACACGTCACGCGGATCCTGTCGCCGTGCCAGCGCCTGACGCAGGGCAAGATTGCCGACCGTCGCCTGCGAGCCCGTGTCAATCAGGGCGACGGCGCGAATCGATCCGACCATCACCGTCGCCCGCATGCCGCGATTGTTCGCATACTTGAAGGGGACCACCGAAAACCCGGGTAGCGCCGGCTTGCCATGCGAACGCGAGATGCTGATGCGGTCCTTGCGGAATTCGATGGCGATGCGTTTGTCCTTGAGTCCCTCGCCGCCGAGCACGCCGTCGGCACCCCCGAAGGCGTCCGGAACGATCGGCAGGGTGACGTTTTGCAGCAGCAAGTCACCGAAGGCGAACGTTGCGGCATGTGCCGCCGCGACGGTGCGCGTTCCCGTGACGCCGCGCAAGCGGACGGGTTTCGTTTCAAGTGGCAGTCGGGCGTCATCCACCACGCGCTGCATGATGGCCGAGCGCGTCGCGCCGGTATCCAGCACCAGGCGGTACGGCCCCTTGCCGTTGATCAGGACCGGCGCCCAGATTCGACCGATATGATCGCGTGTGGTCGGGGCGACATAGCGCGGTTCCGGGGCGGCGACGAGCACCTCCTCCACCGCTGCAGACGGCACCGTCGCAGGCTCGGTGGCGGTTTCCGCGCGGGGTGTGGTGACGGCGGGCGCCTGCGGGAGTGTCGTGTGGGGTGGCAGCGTCAGGCAAAGCATGATGGCCAGCCGCCATGGCAGGGGGCTCGCGGTACGCGAGGACGAAAGGCCAAGCCCTGGCGTGCACCGCACCGGAAAAGACTCTCAGCCGTGTCCAGTCGACGCGGAGAACGTATTGATGACGGCCACGCCAGCCACGATGAGCGCAATGCCCAGACCGGCGGCGAGGTCGAGTTTCTGGCCGTAGACAAACCACCCGAGCAGGCAAACGAGCACGACGCCGATGCCCGACCAGATCGCATAGGCAATGCCTACCGGAATCGAGCGCAAGGTCAGCGAGAGGAAGTAGAACGCCAGTGCGTAACCCGTCACCACGAGAACCGAGGGCCAGAAGCGGGTGAAACCGGCAGAGGCCTTGAGAGCGGTGGTGGCCACCACTTCCGAAAGGATGGCAATGGCGAGATGGATCCAGGTCATCGGCGCTCCCGGGCGAAGCCGGTGGAACAAGTGCGGCGCAGTCTAGCGAACAACGGCGGGCTCCGTTGCGGTCGTCAGCTTCAACACCCGACTCGCCATGGCATGGGCGAGTTCGTGCTCGCCCATGAGCGCATCCACCAGTGCGTTCTCGCGGAGCACGGCATGTTCGGTCTCGTCATGGACGCGCAGGACGATGGGAATACCCGGGTGGAGCGTGCGTGCGGCTTCCATGATGCGACGTGCCCGCAGCAGGTCGTTCGTCGCCAGCACCAGCACCGCAGTGGTGGCGATGCGGCACTCTGCCAGTACCTCCGGGTCTGCTGCATCCCCCTGCAGGACAGGCACCGCCTGTTGGCGCAACTGGTCGACCAGCTGCTGATCGCGTTCCACCACCATGAAGGGGCGCTGTTCGGCGGTCAATACCTCGGCAATGCGCCGGCCGACGCGACCGTAACCCACCAGCAGCACCTGCGGCGGCGGCACGACCGCCTCGACGGGCGGGGATGCCGCCCCGGATTCCAGGTCGGATGGGGCGCCACGTCCGGCGAGCCAGGGATGCTTGCCCAGCCACTTCTCCAGTGGTGCCTGGGCGTTGAACAGCAGGGGATTGAGCGCGATCGACACCAGTGCCGCCGCCAGAATCAGGCTCTGGCCCTCCGCCGGCAGCAGTTGGAGCGATACGCCCAGGCTCGCAAGAATGAACGAGAACTCGCCGATCTGCGCGAGGCTCGCCGAAACGGTCAGCGCCGTTCCGGGCGGATGACGGAACGCCAGTACGATCAGCAATGCGGCGACGGTCTTGCCGACCACGACGATGGCCACGACCGCGAGCAGGCGCAGGGGCTCCTCGGTAAGCATCGCCGGGTCGAACAACATGCCCACGGAGACGAAGAACAGCACGGAGAATGCGTCGCGCAGCGGCATGGACTCGCTTGCCGCCCGCTGACTGAAGGACGACTCCCGCAGGATCATGCCGGCCAGGAAGGCGCCGAGGGCAAACGATACCCCGAAGACTTCGGCGGCGCCGAAGGCAATCCCCACGGCGGCGGCAATCACGCACAGGGTAAAGAGTTCCCGGGAACCGGTACGGGCCACCTGCCAGAGCAGCCACGGGAACACCCGCCGGCCGACCGCGAACATGAGCACCACGAAGAGCGCCACCTTGCCGAAGGTGGACGCGAGGGCCAGCCCGAGTTGACCGCCGTCAGCGGCGGTAGTGCCTGTCGGACCCGACGACTGCGCCAGCCATCCGGCAATCGCCGGCAGCAAGACCAAGGCCATCACCATGGCGAGGTCCTCGACGACCAGCCAACCCACGGCCAGGCGGCCGTTCGGCGTTTCCAGTTGGCCACGGCTTTCCAGCGCGCGGAGCATCACCACCGTGCTGGCCACCGAAAGGGAGAGCCCGAAGACGAGGCCTGCCCCCAGTCCCCAGCCCCACCACAGGGCGACGGCGGCCCCGAGCAAGGTGGCGACCATCATCTGCACGATGGCGCCGGTCACGGCGACGCGACGGACCGCCAGCAGGTCATCCACCGAGAAGTGGAGACCGACCCCGAACATGAGCAGCATGACGCCGATTTCGGCGAGTTGCTTCGAGAGGGCGATGTCCGCCACGTAGCCGGGGGTGGCCGGACCGATCAGGATTCCGGCGACCAGGTAGCCGAGCAGGGCGGGTTGCTTGAGCTTGACCGCCACGAAGCCCATCACCAGGGCAAAGCCGAAGGCGGCGGCAAGTGTCGCGATGAGTGGAAAGTCGTGAGGCATCCCGTGCGCTCCCCCGGTCCGGACACCAGCGATCCGGACCGCTCCAAGATGGACACCGCGGCCCGCGGGAGGTTCCGGAAACAAGAAAACCCCGACCGTCTCCGGCCGGGGTTTCCCAGGTGATGGTGGAGGCGGGGGGAATTGAACCCCCGTCCACGAACCCTACGCCACAGGATCTACATGCTTGTCCCGCCTATTGATCTCGAAGAGGGCTACCCGGCAGACAGGGAGCACCCTCATCCAGCTTCGTCCTTTCTAGTTCTCCGCTACCCGAAACACGCGCGGATCACGATCCTGTGGTTGCGACCCCATTCCCCTCCGCACAGGCACGGGCGAGGATGGAGTAGGCGGGGCTTAGGCCGCCAGAGCGTAGCTGTTGTCGTTCGCAGCTAGAAGTTTGCAAGTGGTTTTACGAGGTAACCTGCACCTCGGCATGCACCTGGGGTTTCGCAGTCCATGTCGAACCCGGTCGCCCCCGTGTGTCCGTGGCAGTATAGCGCCCCGGCAGATCCCTGTATTGGTCCCCCGAAGGAAAGTTCAAGATGACCATCACCCGCATCGAATCGGGCAAGCGCATGAGCCAGGCCGTGGCCTACGGCAACCTTGTCTTCCTGGCCGGCCAGGTCGCCCCGGATCCGAGCGCCGACGTTCCTGGCCAGACGCGGCAGATTCTCGGTGAAATCGACCGTCTGCTGGCCGCTGCCGGTTCCGACAAGACAAAAATCCTGTCCGCGACCATCTATCTTGCGGATGTTGCCACCTTCGCGCAGATGAACGGCGAGTGGGACGTGTGGGTGCCGCAGGGCCATTTGCCGGCACGTGCCACGGTCGAGGCGAAACTGGCCGCTCCCGAGTACAAGGTGGAAATCCAGGTGATAGCGGCCCGCTGAGTCCTGGCCTGGCGTCCCGGAGCATCCATGTCAGGCGAGATCACTGCCCTCCTGCTGCCGCTGGCGCTGATGCTGGGGGCCATCCTCTATACCGCGGTCGGGCACGCGGGCGCCTCGGCCTACATCGCGATCATGACCCTGTTCGGCCTGTCGGCCGGGGTCATCAAGCCCACGGCGCTGACGCTCAACATTCTCGTCTCCGCCTATATCAGTTTCCGCTATCTGCGGAGCGGCTTCTTCAACCGGCGTGTGGCGTGGGTGGTGATTGCCGGAGCGATACCGGCGGCGTTCCTCGGCGGTTACCTGCAGCTGCCGGCCGACTACTACCGGCCCTTGGTCGGCGTGGTGCTGCTGCTGTCCGCCGTCCGTCTCGTGAGCATTCCCCGGACGGAGGCCTACGACGTGGCGACGCCGCCACCGGTCGCCGTGGGGATGGGGACCGGGGCCGCCATCGGCCTGCTTTCCGGGTTGACCGGTACCGGGGGTGGCATTTTTCTCTCGCCCATCCTCGTCCTGCGCCGCTGGACCACCATCCAGCAGGCCTCGGGGACGGCAGCGGTCTTCATTTTCGCCAATTCGGTATCGGGTCTGCTAGGCAACCTCAGTGCCGTTCGGGCGCTTCCGCCCGACCTGCCGCTCTATGCCGTGGCCGTCCTGCTCGGTGCGCTGATCGGGACCCGGCTCGGGATCCGCCGCTTCGACAGTCGCGGCCTGAGGCTCTGTCTGGCAGCCGTGTTGCTGGTGGCCGGGCTCAAGTTCCTGTTCGGCTGAAGAGGTCCGTGGCGGGCTAACGCCGGAAAATGCTCCCGGGTGGCTTGCGTCGTGCGTTGGCGTCCACGCGGCTCCGGCGGGCAAGCTTCGGGTCTGCCCGCAGGGGTCGGAGCAGTTCGACCCGGTCGCCGGTGGACAGCGGGGTGTCCGAAGTAACGGTCTCGCCCCAGATGGCCAGAGCCAATCGTGCGAAGTCGGTGTCCGGAAAAGCGACCACGAGTACCGGATGCGCTGCGGCCACGGCGTCGCTGACGCGCGCTGCGCCGGGCAGCCGCAGCGTGACCACCTGCTGCCGTGCCCGGTCACCGTAGGCGACCTCGATCGATAGGCCGTCAGCGAGGTCCATACACCTGCCTTGCGCGCTGTACGAAAGCATCGACCAAGGTGTTGCAACTCGCCTCGAAGACCGGCGAGAGTGCCATGCCGAGCACCCCGGATTTGAACGCGAACCGCACCAGCAACTCCACCTTGCAACCTTCCGGTCGTGCCGGATCCCCGAGGGGCTTGAAGGTCCAGGTACCCTCGAGCGCACTGAAGGGTCCGTCCAGTAGCCGCATCTCGAGGCGTTCGCCGGGGACCCGTGTGTTGCGGGTGGTGAAACTCGAACCGACCGGCCCCCGGGCAATATCGATGGCGGCCTCGATGACCGGTCCGTCCTGCCGCAGGACACGGGCGCCGGGGCACCACGGCAGGAACTCCGGATAGCGGGCGACATCGTTCACGAGGGCGTCCATTTCGGACGGGGTATAAGGCACCAGGGCCTGTCTTCTGACCTCACGCATGCGGAGAGTGTAAATTACGCGCCCGACCCCCCACGAGCACGGCCATGGCTGGCAAGCCGAACCAGAGTACCAAGACGGGCAAGACGCCCGAGAAGCAGGAGCGTACCGGACAATCCGGGAACATCGCGGTGAACCGCCGTGCGCGCCACGACTACGCCATCGAGGAGAAGTACGAGGCCGGGTTGTCCCTCGTCGGCTGGGAGGTGAAGAGCCTGCGTGCGGGCCGCGTCCAGCTGGCTGAAGGTTACGTCATCATCAAGAACGAGGAGGCCTGGCTGGTCGGGGCCCACATCACGCCGCTCAACAGCGCGTCGACCCACGTGATTGCGACCCCGACGCGGACCCGCAAATTGCTCCTCAAGCGCCGGGAACTGGACCACCTCGTCGGTGCCGTGGAACGCAAGGGCTACACGCTCGTCCCGCTGAGTCTTTATTGGAAGCATGGGCGCGCCAAGCTGGAGCTCGGACTCGCCAAGGGGAAGGCGGCGCACGACAAGCGCGCCAGCGAGAAGGACCGCGACTGGGCGCGCGAGAAATCGCGGGTGATGAAGGACCGCAACCGCTAGCGGGCCGGGGCCTCAGGCGCCGTTGACCGGGGCGCGTGGGGCGTCGTTGGGGAGCGGCCCGGTGGGCAGTTCCACACGCGCGACCTTGTCGTTCTCGAAATACACCACGACTTCGCGCCGTTCCGTGGTGCGCTTCTTGCCATCGTGGAACAGGTAGAGATATTCCCAGCGGTCGTTGTTGAACAAGTCCGGAACCTGCGGGGTGCCCAGCAGGAAGCGTACTTGCGCCCGGGTCATGCCCACCTGCACCTGGTCCACCGTCTTCTGCTCCAGGAAGTTTCCCTGCGGGATGTTCAGCCGGTAGACGCAGCCACCGAGTGAGGGGAGGGCGACGGCAAGCACCAGCGCGAGGCCGGCGGCGGGGAGCTTGGGCAACAGGTTGCGGGGGTGCATGGTGTCCAGCATCATACCCGAGGAGTGTCCGTGGTGGGCGCCGGGAGCAGCGATTTGGAACAGACGGATCTCAGGAAGGCCGGGCTCAAGGTCACGGCGCCGCGGGTCAAGATCCTCGAGATCCTCGCCGGCAGTGCGGCCCACCATCTCAGTGCCGAAGATATCTACCGCATCCTCCTCGAGTCGAACGAAGACATCGGTCTGGCCACGGTATACCGGGTGCTGACACAGTTCGAGGCCGCCGGCCTGGTCTCACGCCATCATTTCGAGGGCGGGAT
>JBJTPC010000082.1:0-2228 GCA_046074905.1 Gammaproteobacteria bacterium | reverse complement strand
GTCTGCCGCTCAGGTCCCGCCCTCGGCCAGCCAGTCCCGCGGTCGCAGGTAATCCCCGAGCCGGGCCTCGGGGGAACCGGGCTCCGGCTGGTAGCCGTACTCCCAACGCACCAGTGGCGGCATGGACATCAGGATGCTCTCCGTGCGACCGCCACTCTGCAGGCCGAAATGGGTGCCGCGGTCGAACACCAGGTTGAACTCCACGTAACGGCCGCGCCGATACAGCTGGAACTGGCGCTCGCGCTCGCCGAAAGGTGTCTTGCGCCGCCGCTGGGCCAGCGGCAGCCAGGCCTCGAGAAACGCATCGCCGACGGCGCGCTGGTAAGCAAAGCTGCGCGCGAAGCCCCAGTCGTGGAGATCATCGAAGAACAGTCCGCCGACGCCGCGGGTCTCGCCGCGGTGCTTGAGCAGGAAGTAGCGGTCGCACCAGGCCTTGTGCGCCGGGTAGACCTCGGGTCCGAAGGGCAGGGTGAGGTCGCGGGCAACCCGATGCCAGTGCAGCACGTCCTCGTCGAAGGGGTAATGGGGCGTCAGGTCGAAGCCGCCGCCGAACCACCAGACGGGAGCGCGACCGGGCGGTTCGGCGATGAAAAAGCGCACGTTCATGTGCGTGGTGGGGACGTACGGATTCTGCGGGTGGAACACCAGCGAGACGCCCATCGCTTCCCAGCGTGCGTCGGCGAGGTCGGTGCGACCGGCGCTCGCCGAGGGAGGCAGGCGCTCGCCCATCACGTGCGAAAAACCCACTCCGCCCTGTTCCAGCAGGGCGCCGTTCCGCAGCACCCGGCTTTCCCCGCCACCGCCCTCCGGGCGATCCCAGGGGTCGCAGCGGAACACGGCCTGACCGTCCGCGGTTTCGACCGCGGTGGTGATCCGATGCTGCAGGTCCGTCAGGTAGGCGCGGACGGCCGCCTTGTCGGGACCGCCGGCCACGGGCGCGCCCGTTGCGGGGGTGGAGGGTTCCATGGGGTCGGTACTCCCGTGCTGCTGAGTGTCCCGGGCAATGGACTCACCCGGCGGACTTCTTCCGGGCGGCCTTCTTCTTGGCCGGTGCCTTCTTCTTGGCGGCAGCCGGCTTGGCCGCGGGTTCCGTCGCCACCGCGTCCACCGCCGCCGACTTCTTCTTCGCGAAGCGACCGAAGCGGCCGGCTCCGCGCGGGGGGGCTGCTGCCAGGATGACGGTGCACTCCTCGAGGGTCAGCGTTCGGGGATCGCGATCCTTCGGGATCTTGCCGTTACGCTCGCCATCCGTCACGTACGGGCCAAAGCGCCCATTCAGGACTTCCACCTTCGTGCCCGGCCACGTGAGGATGCGGCGGGCGGCATCGGCCGCGATTTTCTCGCGTACCACTTCGACGGCCCGCTCCGCCGTGACGGTGTACGGATCGTCCACTTTCAGCGAGACGTAGCGCGAACCCAGCTTGATGTAGGGTCCGAACTGACCGATCGCTACCGTCATCTGCTCGCCGGTGTCCGGGAACGCGCCCAGTTTCTTCGGCAACTCAAACAAGGCCAGCGCCTCTTCCAGCGTGATGTGGTCCATTTTCTGGCCCGGACGGAGACTGGCGAACTTCGGTTTCTCCTCGTCGTCCTTGGTGCCGATCTGGGCGAAAGGACCGTACTGTCCCATCCGCACGCTCACCGGCTTGCCGGAGACCGGGTCCGTGCCGAGCGGGCGTGACATCGCCACCTGTTCGCGCGAGACGTTGGATTCGACGTCCCGCACCAGGGCGATGAACGGGTCCCAGAAGTGGTGCATCACCTGCACCCAGTCCTGCTCGCCGCGACTGATCTCGTCGAGCTCGTCCTCGAGATGACGGGTGAAGTCGTAGTCGACGATCTTGGGGAAGAATTGCACCAGGAAGTTGCAGACGATCTTGCCGGTATCGGTCGGCGTGAAGCGCCGGCTTTCCAGTTCCGTGTACTTGCGCGCGACCAGCGTGTCGATGATCGAGGCGTAGGTGGACGGGCGGCCGATGCCTTTCTCTTCCAGCGCCTTCACCAGCGAAGCTTCGGTATAGCGCGGCGGCGGCTGCGTGAAGTGCTGCTCGGGGCGGATGGCCTCGAGCGAGGGCCGGTCCCCCTCCGCCAGGGGCGGCAGCCGACCGCCCACCTCCTCGGCGTCGTCGTTGCGGTCATCTTCGTATACCCGCAGGAAACCCGGCTTGAGCAGCGTGCTGCCGGAGGCGCGCAACCGGGCCACCGCCGGGTCGCCGGCGGGGACGAGG
>JBJTPC010000081.1:0-2406 GCA_046074905.1 Gammaproteobacteria bacterium | reverse complement strand
TTGCCGGGATTGACGGCCACGTCCGTCTGGATGAACGGCGTGTAGTTCTCCTCCGGGAGCGAGCGCGCCTTGGCGCTGACGATGCCGGCGGTCACGCTGTTCTCGAAGCCGAAGGGCGAACCGATGGCGAGCACCCACTGGCCAGGCAGCAAGGCTTCCGGATTGCCCAATTTCACCGCAGGCAATCCCTTGGCGGCAATCCGCAGTACTGCGACGTCGGTGCGCTTGTCGATGCCCACCACCTTGGCGATGAACTCGCGACGGTCGGTGAGCCGCACGGTGACCTCCGCGTCGTCGTCGACCACATGGGCCTTGGTGAGGATGATGCCGTCCGGATCGATGACGAAGCCCGATCCCTCCCCGCGCTGCGGCGGCGCCTGGAAGCGCGGATGCGGCATCTGGAAGCGGCGGAAGAACTCGCCGAACGGTTCCTCCGGGTCGAGGCCCTCAGAGGCCACTTCCCGCGCCGGCGTCACGCTGGTGATGTTGACGACTGCGGGGCCGACGCGGGCTACCAGCCCGGCGAAATCCGGCAGGCCGGCAGAAGGCATCGCCACCGGGATGACGGCGGGGGCAGGCTTCGGCGGGGCGACGTCTTCCTCGCGGGAGCAACCGGCCAACGCCAGGCTGGCGAGAACCAGGGCTGCGGTGAATCGCAGTGGGAAGACGACTGGGCGCATGGTGATATCGACCTGAAGAGGCTGAAAAAGTTGCCGGCGGCACCGTTAAGATATCGTGCAATGACCACGCGCGCCCCCCTTCGGTTCCTCGGCCTCCTGTTGGCACTGACTCCCGTCCTGACTCCGCTGCCCGCCTTCGCCCGGACGGAAGCGCAGTCGGTCCCGCCTGCAGCGTCCAGCGACGCCCCGCCGGATCCCTTCCCCCCCGCCGTGCCTGCCGATCCGCCCTGGATCAACGGTCTGCCTCCGCGGATCTTCAACGCCTTGCGCGGACAGCGCGTCCCGCGCACCGCCGTGAGCGTCGTGGTCCGGGATACCGCCACCGGCGAAGTGCTGCTGGAGCACAACGCGGACGTGGCGCGCAGCCCCGCGAGTACCATGAAGGTGGTCTCCGCCTATGCTGCCCTCAGCGAGCTTGGTCCGAACTACACCTGGACGACACGCGCCTGGGCCACCGGCCCGGTGAGCGGAGGACGGCTGCGCGGCGATCTGGTCCTGCAAGGCGGTGGCGATCCCACGCTCTCCATCGAACGCTGGTGGCGCTTCGTGCAGGAACTTCGCGCCCGCGGCCTCGAGTCCATCGAGGGCGACATCCTGGTCGACAACACCCATTTCGCCCTCGCCGAGGTCGAGCCGAACGATTTCGATGGCCGTGGCTTCAAGACTTACAACGTCATCCCGGACGCCTTGCTGGTGCACGAGCATGCGGCCACCATCACGGTCGCGCCTGGTGCGGACGGCGCGCGCATCACGGTCGACCCGATGCCGGACAATCTCCGTATCGTCAACCGCGTCCGCATCTCGCGCAGTCATTGCCGCAGCGGTGCCAGCATGCTGCGCTTCGGCGGCCCCGGCGACGGCGCCACCCAACTCACGGTGGGAGGCCACTTGTCGCGCCGTTGCGGGCCGGCGCGATTCGAGCGCGTCATCATGAAGCCGGCGGAGTTCGCCTACGGCACCTTCGTCACGCTGTGGCGACAGGCGGGCGGCAAGTTCGAAGGACGCATGCGCCTCGAGTCCAAACCGGCCGGGTCCCGGCTGCTGCTCGAGTTCGGGTCGCTGCCGCTGGCGACGGCGGTCTACGAGTTGCTGAAGCACAGCAGCAACCCGATGACGCGGACGCTGATCCTCACCCTCGGGGCCGAGCGCTACGGTACGCCCGCCACGGTCCAGGATGGCGAGCAGGTGGTGCATGACTTCCTGGTCGATCGCGGTCTCGTGTTCCCCGAGTTGGTCATCGACAACGGCTCCGGCCTGTCGCGCATCACGCGCATCTCCGCCAGCAGCATGGCGCAAATGCTGATGGATGCTGCGCGCAGTCCCTACGCCGCCGAGTTCCAGGCCGGACTGCCCCTTGGTGGGCAGGACGGCACCTTGCGTCGCCGCTTCACCGAGACGGAAGAGGGCCGCGTGCGCATGAAGACCGGGACACTCAACGGCGTTTCCGCGCTCGCCGGTTATGTGCGCAGCAGTTCAGGGCGACTGCTGTCCGTGGTCTCGATCGTGAACCATCCGGGTGCACAGTCGGGTCCAGGCATCGTTGTCAACGACGCCGTGGTGCGCTGGGCCCTGGCACAGCCCTAGCGCTCCTCGCCGCACCGCTGCGGGAGTCCCGGCTCAGCGCAACGGCGAGCGGTGCGTCTCCGGCAGGGCCAGCAGGCCAATCACGGCACAGACGCCAGCAACGATCACCGGGTACCACAAACCCTGATAGATGTTGCCTGAG
>JBJTPC010000080.1:0-4717 GCA_046074905.1 Gammaproteobacteria bacterium | reverse complement strand
CAGGTAGTCGCGAATGGGTCGGTGCAGGTCCAGCTTGCCTTCTTCCGCCAGTTGCACCAGGCACAGTCCCAGGAAGGATTTGGTGATGGACCCGATGTGGAACAGCCGGCCGCTGCGCAGCGCCACGCGCCGCTCGAGGTCCTCGAAACCGTAGTCCATCACCCGTTGGACCCCGGACTCGTCGGCCAGCACCAGCGTCATGCCCGGCGCGTTCATCTCCGCCATGAATTGCGCCACGTAACGGTCGAGGCGTTCGAAGGCTGCGGCATAGCGGCTGGCGCCGGGCCCCGGCGGCGGGCCCGCGTTGGCGGTGGCTTCGCCGGACCAGGATGCGGCGGCAACGCCCAGCCCCAATCCCATGCCGAGGACGTCACGACGCTTCATGGTGCTTCCCCCGAACAAGCCGCCGGCCGGCGGCGGAAGATGTGGTGATCATGACTTGCCTTCCTCGAGAGATTAGACTGTAATTTCTACTATGGAAAATATTTCTGCAATGGAAAACGTCATCGAGTTCGCGGCTCCGTTCGTGGTGTTCTTCGGCGATGCCGCCGACCCGACTTTCGCCAAGACGGGATTGGGTCTGGCCCAATGGCGCCCACGTGACTGCCTCGGTCAGGTCGGCTTGCCGGGCTGCGGCGTCGATGCGGGAGTGCCGAAGCTCTCCCTGCAACAGGCGCGCGAAGCGGGCGCCCGCAGCCTGGTGATCGGCTCTGCGGCGGTAGGGGGACGGGTGCCCGCCAATTGGGTGCCGGCATTGTGCGAGGCGGCGGCCATGGGCTTCGAAATCGTCGCCGGCCTGCATGTCCGCCTGGCGTCGCTTCCGGGGCTGGCGGAGGCAGCAGTCCGCGGGGGCGCGCGCCTGGTGGACGTCCGCGTGCCACCGCCCGGGCTCCCGGTCGGCACCGGTCGCAAGCGCACTGGCCGGCGCCTGCTGACGGTGGGTACCGATTGCGCCTGCGGCAAGAAATACACTGCGCTGGCGCTGGATGCGGAAATGAAGCGCCGCGGTCTCGACAGCGACTTCCGCGCCACGGGCCAGACCGGCATCATGATCGCGGGACGCGGTCTGCCGCTCGATGCGGTGGTGGCGGATTTCCTCACCGGTGCGGCGGAAGTGCTCTCCCCCGACAATCGCCCCGGACACTGGGACATGGTCGAGGGGCAGGGCTCGTTGTTCCACCCCGGCTACCTGCAGGTGACGGTCGGACTGCTGGTCGGCACGCAGCCCGATGCCATCGTCGTCTGCCACCAGGTCGGCCGCGACGAAATCGATGGCTGGCCGGGCTTCAAGCTGCCCTCCTTGCAGGAGCTGATCGACCGCGCCGTGATGCTGGGTTCGCTCACCAATCCCGCCATCCGTTGCGTAGGCGTCTCGCTCAATACCTCGGGTCTGGCGGCCGATGAGCGCGCCCGGGTGATGGCGGCCCATGCGGCAGCCACCGGTCTGCCCGTGGTCGACCCCCTGGTCGAAGGCATGGGCCCCGTCATCGATCGCCTGCTGCAGGAGTTCCCCGCATGAAGTTCAGCGCCCATATCGAGAAATGGCAGCCGCACAAGCCGTTCCGCATCACCGGCAAGGTGTGGAACAGTTTCGACTCCGTGGTGGTGGAACTCGGTGATGAGGGTGGCGTCGGTCGTGGCGAGGGCATGGGGGTCTACTACCTCGAGGAAAACGCCGACGGCATCCTGGCGCAGGTCGAGTCGGTTGCGGACGAACTCATGGCCGGTCTGGATCGCGAGAAGCTGCAGTCGCGGCTACCCGCGGGCGGTGCCCGCAACGCCATCGACTGCGCACTCTGGGATCTCGAAGCCAAGCGCAGTGGGCGCTCGATCTGGGAATTGACCGGCGTCGCCCCGAAGACGCTCGAGACCGTGTTTACCATCGGCATCGAGCCCGAGCCCGAGGACATGGCGCGAGGCGCCGCCGCGGCGAAAAACCACTCGCTGCTCAAGGTGAAGCTCGATGGTGACCGACCGGCGGAGCGCATGGAGGCCATCCGTGCGGCACGTCCCGATGCTCGCCTCGTGGTCGATGCCAACCAGGGCTGGAATTTCCGGCAGTTGCAGGCGGTGGCGCCGGTGATGGCCCGTCTGGGCGTGGAAATGATCGAGCAGCCGCTGCCGCGTGGCGGGGATGCCGAGCTGGAGGGTTACCGCTCGCCGGTGCCGCTGTGTGCCGACGAGTCCTGCCTCACCCTCGACGAGTTGCCGCCGGCGGTTCGTCGCTACCAGATGATCAACATCAAGCTCGACAAGACGGGGGGGCTGACGCATGCCCTGGCCCTGGCCAAGGCGGCGCGGCAGCACGGCCTTGGGCTCATGGTCGGCAGCATGTGCGGCAGTTCGCTGGCGATGGCACCCACCTTCCTCATCGGCTGCCTCTGCGACCTCGTCGATGTCGACGGCCCGCTGCTGCAGAAGCGCGATCGCATCCCCGGCATCCGCTACGAGGGGACCAACGTCTACCCGTTCGGCCGGGAAATCTGGGGATGAGGCTGGGTCGGGTTGGACTCGCGGCCCTGCTCACGGCCGGCATCGTCGGGACGCCGCCGGCCCGGGCTGCCACGGACCATCACCTGCACCTGATGAGTCCTGCGCTGGCAGGCCTCATGGCGCGGCTGGCCCAGCTCGATCCGGAGACGGCAAAGTTGCTCGATCCGGAAGCGTCGAAGTCCCGTGATGCCGCCCATGTGCTGGGTTTGCTGGATGCCGCGGGGCTCCAGCACGGCGTGCTGCTCTCCGGCGGCTACATGTTCAGTTCGCCGATGCTGGCCGACATGAAGCTCGATGCGGCGAAGTTGGTGCGCGAGGAGAATGCGTACAACGTTGCCGCTGCCGCCGCCTCGGGTGGCCGACTGCTGGCCTTCATCGGCCTGAATCCGCTGGCGCCCGAGGCGGATGCGGAACTGGATCATTGGATACGCGCCGGGGGTGCCCGCGGCGTGAAACTGCATCTCGGCAATTCCCGCTTCGACTACCGGGACGCCACGCACCTTGCCCGCCTGCGCGCCCTGCTCGCGACCGCCAACGCGGCCCGGCTCGCGGTGGTGCTGCATGCACGCAGCGCGCCGCAGTACGGGGCTGCCGAAGCTCGCCTCATGGTCGAGCAAGTCCTGCCGGCTGCTGCCGAGGTTCCGGTGCAGATTGCGCACGGGGGCGGTTGGGGCGGCCTCGACGACGGCACGCTCGATGCCCTCGAGGTCTATGTCGGGGCCATCGAGCGGGGTGCGCCGGGAACCCGCCAACTGGTGATCGATCTGGCGCTGGTGACGCTGGGCGAGGACACGCCGCTGCCCCTGCGCGAGCGGGCTGTCGCCTTGATCCGGCGTGCCGGGGTGAAGCGCTTCGTGATGGGATCGGATTGGCCGGCCATCTACGCGCCGCCCGCCCACGAAGCCTACCTCCGCCGGCAATTGCCGCTCACCGACGAGGAGTGGCAGGCGCTGCTCGCGAACGACGCCCCCTACGTGCGCTGACCGCCCCGTCGTTCCCGCGGACGGCGGCAGGCGCGGGGTCAGCTGCCGGCAGCCGCCGTTCGCTGCCGTCGCCACAACACGAACGCCGGTGCACCGAGCAGCACCATGCCGATGCCGAGCGCCGACTGCAGTGGCTCGGCGATGATGGTGCTGGCGACGATGCCGACCGCGGCCACGATGAACAGCAGCGGCGTCCAGGGATACCCCGGGACCTTGAACGGCCGCGGGGCCTCCGGCCGCTGCAGTCGCAGGGCAATCACTGCGGCAGCGCCCAGCGCATAGAACATCCAGCCGATGAACACCACGTAGGTGAGCAGCTGTTCGAACGTGCCCGTGGCGGCCAGCACGGCCGACCAGGCGCCGCTGGCCATCACTGCCACCGCCGGGGTGCCGAAGCGCGGGTGGACATCGCCGAGACGCCGGAAGAACAGGCCGTCGCGCGCCATGGCGAAGTAAACGCGGGCGGCGGTCATGATCGACCCATGGGCCGCGCTCGCCATCGCGATGATGATGACGACCGCCACGGCGGCGCCGGCCACGGGGCCGAGCACGCTGCCGACCGCCTCGCTTGCCACGCGCTCGGACTGCGCCATGCGCTCCGGTCCCAGAGCGGCGAGGTAGCCGAGGTTGGCGAGGACATACAAGACCACGAGGCAGAGCGTGCCGGCCGCAAGGGCACGCGGCACCGAGCGCTGCGGGTCGCGGGTCTCGCCGGCGACGAACGTCGCGTATTGCCAGCCCTCGTAAGCCCACAGCACCGCCACCATCGACAGGCCGATGCCGGCCCAGTGGAAGCCGCTCGTCGCTACAGCGGTCGACGTTGTGGTGGTCGTGACGACCGTCGTGCCCTGACCGAGCCAGAGCAGGGCGATACCCATCAGCAGGATGGCGCCGACCTTGATGGCAGTCGAGGCGTTCAAGGTTCTCACCCCGGCGCGCGTACCGATGACGTTGACCGCGACGATGGCGGCGATGAGACCGATGGCGAAGGCCTTGCGGGCGAAGGGGCTGAGCGTCAGGAATTGCTGCAAGTAATCCCCGGCGGCCACCGCCAGTGTGGCCACGGTGCCCGAACCGATGACGAAGAACAGCGTCCAGCCGTAGAGGAAGGCGGTGAACGGTCCGAACGCATCCCGGAGATAGGCATAAAGCCCGCCGGCATGGGGGTTCATGGCGCCGAGCTCGCCGTAGGCCAGTGCCCCCATCAGGCTGAGCAGGCCGCCGATGAGCCAGACCGCGAG
>JBJTPC010000079.1:0-4995 GCA_046074905.1 Gammaproteobacteria bacterium | reverse complement strand
CCACGGGCTGCCGAAGCCCAGCCGGCGGCCAGCAGCGCGCGGTTGGAAAGCGGACCCTCCAGTCTCACTTTCTCGAACGCGGCACGTGCCGCGGCAGCATCACCCGATTTGAGCAGTGCCGAGCCGGCAGCCAGCCAGGCCTTGTCGCGCAGCGCCGCTCGCTCTTCCCCAGTGCCCGGCAACTGACCGACCGACTCCAGTTCGCGGATCCCTTCGGCGAGACGACCTGCCTTCACCAGGGCAACGCCGAGGTTGAACCCGGCATAGCCCCGCCAGGGTGAGCCGGCGGGCCATCCGGCCAGCAGGGCGATGGCCGCGTCGAACTTGCCCTGGCGGAGCAAGGACTGCGCCAGCCATTGGCGTCGCTCCTCCTCCCAGGCCGGGGGCAAACTGCCGCTGACGGCCGCCAAGGCCTGCTCCGCCTCGCGGTCGTAACCGCGCTGATACCACACCTTGCCGAGCAGGAAGTGCGCGCGGTCCCGTACCGCCGCAGGCACGGCGGGACCATCGAGCACTGACTGGAACAACTGGCCCGCCTGCACATGCTGACCGGCCGCCAGGTAGAGCCCGCCCTGCAGCAAACGGGCATCCTCCGCATGGTGGCGCAGCAGTCCCTGCGCCTCGTACACGCGGAGCTTGAGGAGGGAACCCTCAAGGTCGCCGTTGTAGAAATCGAACAGCACATCGCCGTAATGGAGATCACGAATCTCGATCGGCGCCGGGGCATCGGTTGGCACCGTCTCGACCGGGTCCCGGTCGAACAACCCGGCAGCCATGGCCAGTCCCGGCCAGGTGGCCAGGATGACGATGGCGCGAATCACGGGTTGGGAGCGCGTCGACCTCACCCGGTCACTCCCATTCCTTGATCACGAACTCGGGCTGCTGCGCGCGTTGGCGATCGGTGATACGCAACTCCAGGAACTTTGCACCCTCACCCTTGCGGAACGTGATGGTGGCCCCACGACGGTAGTCGCGATCGTTCGGCCCCTTGCCGGTGAAGAACGCCGTGAGTTCGTGCTGGCCGAAACGCACGTTGCCGAGGTAAAGCCGCTGGATACCCCCGCGGTTGAGGCCATCCACCTCGCGCTCGGTATAGAGGTAGTTCGCCACCTGCTTGTCATCGAGGCGCAGTTGCACGCTGTCGATCTGGAAGTACGTTCCCACATCCATCGACAGGAAGACCGCCACCTGGGTGCTTGCCGGGAAGAGCAATTCCTCCTCGAGCAGCGCGAGATCGCGATTGAGGTCGAGGACATCCTGCTTGAGGTCCTGGACCTCGCGATCCATGCCCTGGAAAGTCGCCGGCACCGGTTCTGCCGGCGCATCCGTGGTCGACACGACCGCTGGCGGCTCCGCCGTGGGCGACGCCGCCGTTTCGGCAGGTGTCGCGGGGGACGCCGCGACCGACGGGGTGGCCGGGGACGTCACAAGCGGAGGCGCGACAGCGGCGACCGGCACTGCCGGCGCCACGGATGATGGCACGGGCGTTGGCACCGGCTGGGCCAGCGCCGTCGCGACCGCGCAGCTCGCGGCAACACCGGCCCAAAGGCCGCGCAGGGTAAGGAAGTCTCGGATGGATTTCATGGGGCTACTCATCCAGCAACTGGCGGATGTCCTCGACCAGGACCCGCCGGGACTTGCGGTCCAGACGGCCATAGACCTGTCGCACCACACCGGAACGATCCACCAGCATCAGGGTGGGCAGTTCCGTGAGCGCAAACCGGCGGGCGATGGAACGGGTGTTATCGAGCATGTGAGGGAAATCAAGACGCTGTGCTGCGGCATAGGCGCGCGCCTCGGCCGCCGAGTCGTCGATGGCGACCCCGAGCGTCACCAGACCCGCATCGCGGTAAGTGGCATGCAATGCGCGCACAACGGCGAGCGGCTCGGCGCAACGGGCACAACCACTGCCCCAGAAGGCCAACAGCACCACGTCACCGGCGTACTCGCTGGTCCGCAGGTTCGGCCCATCGAGCGACCGCGCCGAGAACACCGGCAGGCGATGACCGATCCACTCGGCGGGAGCCTCCAGGCGAACCGGCAACCCCGCGGCGGCTGACGCGATGCCCGCGACCGACCACAGCACCACGGCCACCGCCCAGCGACGCGGGAGATCAGGTGCGGCACAAGCCATGGGGAACCTCTGCCGCCCCGGAAGGGGCGACTTGACAGGGGGGATGCTGGCCGGCTGGCATTCTGTCAAATTGTCACGCGGAGGCACTGGTGGTCAACCCGTACGTTAACTCTTGGAGGCGACCGTGGAGATACTAGCGGCGGACCTCCCCGAATGGGGCCACGGCAGCGTCGCCGGAAAGCGACATTACGCGCCCCGATGGGTCGGCGTATCCTTGCCATCACCGGTTCATGGTCAGGGGCGCCCGCGCGTCTGCCGTCACCGGAATTCACTCCGGCAATCCTCGAGGGATCCGATGCCCCACCCCGCGCAGCCAGACCGTTCCCGGCACCGCCTACGCTTCCGGGTGATGCTGCTGGCCGGCTGGCTCTCACTCACCGCCATCGCCTGGACCGGGACTGCCGCAGCGCGCCAGCCGCCAGCGCTCTGGGTGGATGTGGCCGATGCCTACCTCGAACTCCACACCGGCCCCGGCCGCGGCTACCCGGTGACCCAGGTGGTCGCGCGGGGTGAACGCGTGCAGGTGCTCAAGCGACGCACCGACTGGTACTTCCTGGAGACGGCCGGCGGCCACCGCGGATGGGCACGACACCGCGGCATGGAGCGCACCCTGCTGGCGCTGAATGGCAATCCGGTCGATGAAGGTTTCCGCTCCCCGGAGCAGCGACAGGCGGCACTGGCGGGCGCGCCGGCCACCTCCACTCCCGGCGTGTCCCCGCCCCCGGCATCCTCGCCCCCGGTCCGCAGTGCCGGCCCGACACTGATCGACACGAACTACCCCGAGGCGGATGACCATCGTTGGGAGGCAGGGGCCGGCGGTGGCCGGCGGCGCTCCTCGAAGGTACTGCGGGCGACGCTGTCCTACCTGATCGACCGCAACCTTGCGGTCGAGGCAACCCTCTCGCAGGTCCTCGATGGCCCCCGCGACGAGGACCTCGCACTGGTGGGACTGACGCATCACTTCCGCCCCGATGACCGCTTCTCGCCGTATGTGTCGGTCGGTCTCGGCCTCTCGCGCCTGCACCGCGACGGCATCGACCCGCCGTCCACCCGCGAAGTCGGCTACGCTGCCGCCGGCTTCCGCTACCTGCTGCAGCGCCGCCTGGCATTCCGGGCGGACTACCGCAACCATGTGGTCATCTCGGGTTCTGGCAATCCCAAGGAAACTAGCGAATGGAACGTTGGGTTCGTGTTCTTGTTCTGAGCGGCGCCTGCCTGCTGGCGTCGGGTTGCGCCAGCCTGAAGCTGCCGTCGCTGCGCCTGCCCTTCATGGCGCAGCCACCGGTCGAGCAAAGCGCACCGACCGAGACGCCCGAGGAGCCCCCTGTCGTCGCCAGCGATGCGCGGGGCGCCGCACCCTCGGTGATTTCGCCCACGGTCAAGCGCACGCCGGTACGCCAGGTCCGCATCGAGGCGGAGGACTTCGAGATCGGTCCCTACGTGGGCGCGCTGGCTCTGGAGGAGTTCGGCATGAGCCCGTCCTACGGGATGCGCGTCGCCTACCACATCTCGGAGGATCTGTTTGCCGAGATCGACGTGGGACGCTCGAAGGCCGGGCCGACGAGTTATGAACGGCTGACGGGGGACGATCTTTTCCCGGGCAACGGCCGTCAGATCACCTACTACGATCTCGGTGGCTACTACAACCTGCTGCCCGGGGAGGTCTTCCTCGGCGAAGGCCGGGCGTTGAACTCGGCCCTGTACGTCGGCGGCAGCGTCGGTGCACTGCGCTTCGGCGGCAACAACCACTTCACTGCCAGTGTAGGGGCCGGCTATCGGGTGATGGTCAACGACTGGCTCTCGCTGCGGGCCGACGTGCGCAATCGCCTGATGCGCTCGCCCATTCCGGGTCTGGGCCGCGCCTCACGCAATCCCGAGACCTACGTCGGCTTCACCGTATTCTTCTAGGGCACGGCATGCTTGCTTCGAACAACGGGCTGCTCCCGCCTCGGGCGCAGCCGGGCGCCGCTTGGCGCGTGATGCGCCACGCGGCGGTGGTTCTCGTGGCGACCGCCTGCCTGCTGGCGCTGCCACCACCGCCCGCGGCCCGCGCGGGTTCGCCACTGACGCCGGAAATCCTGCCGGATTTCAGCCTTCCCGTGGAAGGCAAGCCGGGAGAGTTCCAGACGCTGCTGGCGTTGCGGGGCCGGGTGGTGTTGCTCAACTTCTGGGCCACCTGGTGCGTCCCTTGCCGGCGCGAGTTCCCGGCCCTCGACACGCTCGCCGAAGAACTCGGTCCCCTCGGGCTGAGCATCCTCGCAATCAACATCGAGGACACCGAAGCCAACGAGGCGGTTGCCCGCTTCCTCGCGGAGGCCGCCCCCACGTTTCCCGTGCTGCGCGATTTCGACCTCCGTCTGGCGCAATCCCTGCAGGTTCCCGGCATGCCGGCGACCTTCCTCGTCGACCGGCAAGGGCGCCTGCGCTGGGAGCATTCCGGCTACCAGAGCGGAGATGAAGAGCAGTATCGTCAGCAGGTCGAGTTGCTGTTGGCAGAGTCCCCTTGAACGCGGGCATGCCGCCCGCAGAAACCTTCTGCCCCGCCGGTGGTCAAAACCATCGCTTGTCGCCCAAGGAGATTCCATGAACCGCCTTTCCCGCCTGACCACCGGCCCGCTTCTCCTGGCGCTGTGGGCTGCCTCGGTGCCGGCGCCATCGGCCCTGGCGGCCCCGCCTGAGGCGGTCGTGCCCGCTGCGGAGGAGGCGCGTGCGCTGCTGGCGGTCGATGTCCTCAACGGCATGCAGTCGCTGCCCGAGTTGCGCATCCCGGAAACCCTGCTGCGGCGCGCGCAGGGCATTGCCATCATTCCCGACATGACCCGCGGCGCCCTGTTGCTGGGCGGTCGCGGCGGCAAGGGCGT
>JBJTPC010000078.1:0-5433 GCA_046074905.1 Gammaproteobacteria bacterium | reverse complement strand
GACCGACCGAGAGGCCGAGGCCGCGCAGGCAATCGGCCAGACGGATGGATGCGGGATCGCCGACGCGACCGCCCACCGACTGCTGCAAGCCCATATGGAGCCGCCCGCCGAGGAAGGTACCGGTCGTCAACACCACGGCTCCCGCCGGGATGACACTGCCGTCCGCAAGCTCCACACCGGTGCAACGACCGTGCTGCAGACGCAGCCCGGTGACTTCCGCCGCCAGCAGTTCGAGCACGGACTGCGCCTCGAGCAGGGTTCGTACCGCCTCGCGATAGAGGCGCCGGTCCGCCTGGGCCCGAGTGGCCCGCACCGCCGGTCCCTTGCTGGCATTGAGCGTGCGGAAATGGATCCCGGCCCGGTCCGCGGCCACTGCCATGGCGCCGCCCAAGGCGTCGATCTCGCGGACCAGATGGCCCTTGCCGATGCCGCCGATCGCGGGATTGCAGCTCATCTGGCCGAGGGCATCGAGCCGGTGGGTCACCAGCAGCGTGCGCGCACCCAGCCGCGCCGCGGCGAGGGCCGCTTCGGTGCCCGCATGACCACCGCCGACGACGATGACTCGCGGCGCGCTGGCGCTTCGGGGAGTGGAATGCATGGCGACATTGTATCCGCCGTGTAAGGTTTGCGGCGGCTTCCGGACTATGACGGTTCTGGAACGCCAGAAAAGCCGCATGTCCCGCACCTCCAGACACCTGCAATTCGAGCAACTGCTGGCCGAGCATGGGCAGGCGCTCGCACGGCTGGCGGCCACCTACGAACGGCGACCGTCGCTGCGGGACGAACTGTTGCAGGAATTCGCACTGGCGATCTGGAAGGCCTGGCCGGCCTTCCGTGGCGAGTGCAGTCCGCGGACGTTCGTGTTCCGGATTGCCACCTATCAGGCGATGACGCATCTTTCGCGACGGGCGCCGGCCGCCGAGGTCCTCGATGTGGCGGATGGCCTGTCGCACCCCGACCCCGGTCCGGAAGAGGTCGCCATGCAAGGCGAGGAGTCCCGGCGATTGCTGGCGGCGGTGATGGCACTGCCGCTGGGTCTGCGGCAGGTGGTCTCCCTCGCCCTCGAGGGATTCAGCCACCGGGAGATTAGCGAGATCCTGGGTTTGACCGAAGGCAACGTCGCGGTGCGCGTGCACCGTGGCAAGGAGCGACTCAAGGACTTGCTGGGAGCGCGCGATGGATGACCGGGAGTGGGAGGCGCTGACGCAGCTGTGGGGCCGGGAGCAGCGCATCGACGTCCGGCGACTGGCCGAACGCGCGCGCCGCGAGCGGCGATGGTGGCTGGCCTGGGCCATCCTGGACTTGCTGGGCATCGCCCTGACCGGCATCGCCGTGATACTGCTGCTCCTGTCCACGGCTTCGGTCTCCTTCAAGGTGATGGGCGTCCTGATGGCGGTGGTAGTCTTCGGCTACTTGCCGCTCAGCTGGGCGAACTGGCGCAGCCAGCTGCCGCGGGAGGTCGCCGACCCGCAGGCCCATCTCGGATTCCAGCGTCGCCAGATACAACTGGCGCAGCGCTATGTCCGCTTCACGTGGTGGGCCATGGCGCTGCTGCTCCTTCTGGTCACGTGGGGAGGGTGGTTTGCCGGTACGGCTGACGGGCCACCCTCGGGTGTTGCCTTCTACCTGGCGAGTGCCTTGTCTTTTCTTGGCGGTATCCTGTTCAACCTGTGGCTGAATCGCTGGGTACGGCGACGCCGACGGGAACTCGATGGTCTGGAACGGTTGTTGAAGGAGTGCGCATGAGGGCGGATTCGGGCAACGGATACGGGGCCATCCGGACTGAAAGCGGTCGGCGCCGTCTGGCGGAGATCGTGCCGGCGCTGTGCTTGGCTGCCCTGGCCTTGCCATGGTCGCTCGATGTCGGCGCCGCGGAGACTTCGCCGCAGGTCACCCGACAACTCGAGCTGACCGACTGTCGCCTGTCCAGCCGCCAGTCCCCGCGAACGGTGGCTGCACGCTGCGGCACGCTGGAGGTCCCCGAGGATCCGGCGCGACCAGGGGGCAAGCAGATCGCCCTGCAGGTGGCCGTGGTCCCGGCACTCGACCGCACCGCCAAGACCGCCCCGGTGTTCCTGATTGCCGGCGGACCGGGCCAAGGGGCCCGCGAGTCCTTCGCGCCGATCCTCGGTGCCTTTTCCCGCCTGCAGCGCCAGCATGATCTGGTGATGGTGGACCAGCGGGGCACGGGCGGCTCGAACGCCCTGCAGTGTGACTTGCCGGAGGACGTCGCCGAGCAGGATTCGCCGCCCACGCCGGCCGAAGTGGGGGCGCTGGTGAAAGCCTGCCTGGCGCAGCTTCCCGGGGACCCGCGCTTCTACACGACGAGCGTGGCGGTACGCGATCTCGATGCGGTGAGGCAGGCGCTGGGCTATCCGCAGGTCAATCTGTACGGCATTTCCTACGGGTCCCGCGTGGCGCAGCACTACGCGCGGAAATATCCGGATCACACGCGGGCCGTGGTGATCGATGGCGTGGTACCGCCCGGGCTGGCTCTCGGGCCCGACCTGGCACTGGTGGCGCAACGCGTGCTGGAAGATGCTTTCAACCGCTGTGAAGCCGATGCCGCGTGCCGTCGTGCCTATCCGGGGTTGCGCGAGAACTTCTCGCGGCTGGTGGCGCGCCTGCGGACCGCCGCGCAGACGGTGACACTGAATGACCCGGTCACCGGCAAGCCGGTGTCCCACAAGTTCACGCTCGATCGACTGGGTACCGCGGTCCGGCTGCTGTCCTACAGCCCGGCATCGATGAGTCTCCTGCCCTTCCTGATGGCGGAAGCCGCGGCGAATCGCCCGGGGCCGTTGCTGGCCCAGGCGCTCGCGGTCACCCGCGACCTCGGTGACCAGATGGCGCCCGGCATGCATAACGCGGTCGTCTGCACGGAAGACCTGCCATTCCTGGCGGAGGCAGCCATCGACCGCGTCGCGCTGGGCAAGACTTACCTCGGCACCCGTACGCTCGAGGGTCTCGAGAGCTCCTGCGCCGTCTGGCCGCGGGGTCTCCTCGATACGGACCTGCGCCAGCCGCTCAAGTCCAAGGTGCCCTTCCTGCTGCTCTCCGGAACGGCGGATCCGGTCACACCACCGGCGTACGCGGAGCGCGCCAAGCCGGGCCTCGCCGACGCCCTCCATGTCGCCGTGAAGGGCAATGGTCACGGTCAATGGAACGTGCCTTGCGCGCCACGCGTCATCGCGGACTTCATCACCGCCGGCACCGCCCGCGGACTCGACGTGAAATGCCTGCAGCAGGCAGACCTCACGCAGCCTTTCTTCCTCGACGCCAACGGGACCGCACCATGATCGGGGTTCAACAACTGGCCAAGCGCTTCGGCACGGTGGAAGCCGTGCGCGAAGTGAGTTTCGAGGCGCCCGACGGGCGCATCACCGGCTTGCTTGGCCCGAACGGCGCAGGCAAGAGCACCACGCTGCGCCTGCTTTATGGTGCCCTGGCGGCGGATCGGGGCGAGGCCCGCATCGACGGCTTGCTGGCCGGTCCCAATCGCCCCGAGGCGCGACGCCAGCTCGGCGTGCTGCCCCACGGTGCCGGTCTCTATCCGCACCTCACCGCGCGCGAGAACATCCGCTATTTCGGGCAACTGCACGGACTGCGCGGCGCGGCGCTCGAGTCCCGCATCGCCGAACTGGTCGAACTGCTCGGCCTGGGCGAAGTGGCGGAACGCAAGACCCAAGGCTTCTCCCAGGGCCAGAAAGTGAAGGTCGGCATTGCCCGGGCGCTGGTGCACTCGCCACGCAACGTGGTGCTGGATGAACCCACCAACGGCCTCGACGTCATGGCCATCCGCTCGCTGCGCGAGGTGCTGCGGGGGCTGCGTGCCGCCGGTCATTGCGTGCTGTTCAGCAGCCACGTGATGCAGGAGGTCGCCGCGCTCTGCGACGAGGTGGTGATCATCGCCGGTGGCCGCGTGGTCGCGCGGGGAACACCGGACCAGCTCCGCGGGCAGGCCGGCACGGTCACGCTGGAGGACGCTTTCGTCCACTTGCTCGGTGATGCACCGGCGGGAGAGCTCCCATGATGCACTGGACCCTCGCACCCTGGCTCGTGGTGCTGCGCAAGGAAATCCTCGAAAGCCTGCGTGACCGTCGAACGCTGCTCTCTGCGCTGGTGCTCGCGCCGTTGCTGGGGCCGCTGATGTTCAGCCTTTCCATGCAGGCCGTCCTGAAGCGCGGTGTCGACGAGCAGGACAAGCCGTTGAAAGTCGCGGTGATGGGTGCCGAGCATGCGCCGAACCTCCTGCGCTGGCTGGAAAGCCAGGGACTCGAGCGGGTTCCTGCCCCGGCAGAGGTCGAGACCATCCCTGCCGCGGTGCGTGATGCCAACCCCCGTCTCGTGCTGGTCATCGACGCCGGATACGGCGAGCGCTTCCGTGCCGCACAGGTGGCCAGCGTGAAGGTGTATGTGGATTCCTCGGACCAGGACTCGCGTCGTGACTACGACCGCCTCGAGAACCTGCTGGAGGGCTATTCCCGCCAGACCGGTACGCTGCGCCTCGCGGCCCGCGGCATCGATCCGGGCGTGACGCGAGCGGTGGCCATCGACGAGATCGATGTCTCGACGCCCGCCTCTCGGGCGCAATCGCTGCTGGCCGTGCTCAGTTACTTCCTGCTGTTCTCGACACTGATTGGCGGCATGTACGTGGCCATCGACGCCACCGCCGGAGAACGGGAGCGTGGTTCGCTCGAACCGCTGGTGACCCTGCCGGTGGCCCGCGAGGCCCTCGTCACCGGCAAGGTCCTGGCGACGATGGCGTTTTCGTTGCTGTCGCTGGTGGTGACCATGGCGTCCTTCACCATCTCGCTGCGTTTCGTGCCACTCGAGTCCATCGGCATGAGCGCAAACCTCGGTCCGATGGTGGCGGCGGGGGTCTGCCTGGTGGTGCTGCCGTTCGTGCCGCTGGCCGCCGCACTCCTCACGCTGGTGGCCTCCTTCGCACGCAGCTTCCGCGAGGCGCAGAGCTGGATGACCGGTGCCCTGCTCGTGCCGACCCTGCCCATCATGGTCGCGGCGATGACGGGGATGAAGCCCAGCGCGGTGCTGATGGCGGTGCCCAGCCTGAGCCAGCACTTCCTCATCGCCAAGCTGCTGCGCGAGGAGCCCATCCCGCTGCAGGAAATGGCCTACTCGGCCGGTGGCTCGCTGGTACTGGCCGCCGTGCTGCTGGCGGTGGTGTTCGGCCTGTGGCGGCGGGAAAAACTGCTCGGCTGAGGGCGGCAGATCCCGTTCATCCGCTACCGCTGCTTGCGGTACCGGCAACCATCGCAAGCGGCGACGGCTGCCGGCGACATCGCTTGCGTCAGCCTTGGCCGCGAGCCCACTTCGCGACGTAGTGATCCAGCGAGATGGCACCCGGGCCGCGAGCCACCAACACCAGCAACATGGCGGCCCATGGCAGATGCTGCGCCCAGTACTCCGGAT
>JBJTPC010000077.1:0-3351 GCA_046074905.1 Gammaproteobacteria bacterium | reverse complement strand
GTCGCTCCTGGTCCACCCAGCGCGCCGCGATATCGGCTTGGCGGAGCGGTTGTCGGGGCTCGGCTACACCCCCGTGGGGGGCGATCCCGCGCAGCTTTCAGACATGCTCGCCAGCCAATTGGCCAAATGGGGGGCCTTCATCCGGCGCCACGCCATCAACCTTTAGCAGCCCGTTGACGAAATCGCTGTGGCTTGATTCTGACACCCGCGGCGTACGGGAGCAGGTGTGGGATGGCGCTGGGTCGGCAGCGGGATCGGCAATCGGAAATGCTGGTGTCGTGGTCGGAGATGCCACGTTCGCCGGGACATGCATTCTACGACCGGCTGCAAGCGGAACTCGTCGCGGCCGGGTTTGACGGTTTCGTCGAGGGGCTGTGCGCGGCGCAGTATGCGGAGCGGCGCGGCCGCCCGTCGCTGCCGCCGGGACGCTACTTCCGCATGCTGTTGGTCGGCTACTTTGAGGGCATCGACAGCGAGCGCGGGCTGGAATGGCGCTGCGCCGACAGCCTGTCGCTGCGCGAGTTCCTCCGCCTCGGTGAGCGCGAGCGGGTACCCGACCATTCCTGGCTGAGCCGCACGCGCGCGCGCCTGCCGCTCGAGCTGCACGACGCAGTCTTCACCTGGGTGCTGCGGCGCCTGGCCGAGCGTGGCCTGGTGAAGGGCGAGCGCATCGGCGTCGACGCCTCGACGATGGAGGCCAACGCGGCGCTGCGCGCCATCGTCCGGCGCGGCAGCGGCGAGGGCTACCGCGAGATGCTCACCCGCATGGCCAAGGAGAGCGGCATCGAGACGCCGACGGCCGACGACCTCATCCGGCTGGATCGTGCCCGCAAGGGCAAGAAGCTCTCCAACACCGAGTGGGCAAGCCCGACCGATCCGGATGCGCGCATCGCCCGGCTGAAGGACGGCCGCACGCGGCTGGCGCACAAGCCCGAGCACGCGGTCGACCTCGACACTGGCGCGGTGGTCGCCGCCGAGATGCACGCCGCCGATCGCGGCGACACCGCAACCCTGCCGGACACGCTGGCGAGCGCCGCGCGGCATCTCGGCGCGGTCGAGGCGGCGCCGAGCACAGAGGCGCCGGCCGAACTGGTGGCGGACAAGGGCTATCATTCCCGCGAGACGCTGAAGGCGCTCGACGATGGTCCGTGGAAGACGCGCATCGCCGAGCCGAAGCGCGACGGCTTCCTGCGCTGGCACGGCGACGATGCCGCCCGCCGTGCCGTGGTCAACAACCGCATCCGGCTGCTCTCCGGCGTCGCCCGCGTGGCGTTCAAGCTGCGCGCCGAGATCGTCGAACGCTGCTTTGCCCTGGTGCTCGACCGGGGCGGCATGCGACGCACCTGGCTGCGCGGACGGGAGAACATCCACAAGCGCTACCTGATCCACCTCGCCGGCTACAATCTCGGCCTGATCATGCGCCTTCTGACCGGCGCCGGGACACCACGGGAGTTCCAGGCCCGGCTCTCCGCCGGCCTCGTCGCCCTCATCTGGCCGAACGGCTGCCCAATCTTCCTGCTGATCGTCGTCGCCGGCGATCAGACCGCCGCCATCGTCGTCAGCCTCCAGCCAGACCCTCTCGGCTGAACGACGACTTCATCAACGGGCTGCTAACCCGCAAAATTCATGAGGCGTGATGGGACACGCGGACAGCGGGAGCCCGACGACGGCGCGGTGACCTGGGCGAGTTCGATCGGCGCCGGCGTTGGTGGCGGCTGCGTGGTGCGGATCGCGGGGCTGGCGAGTTGCGGTGTGAGGGGGCTCGATCGGGGCGTGCGCCCCATTGCTCAGCAGGTGAGGCGCGGCAGGCGTTCGAGCGCGAGGCGCAGGATGTTCTTGTCAGGACATGCGCTCGGCATGTGCAGCATGACGCGGGTCTTCAGCGCGACGACACGTGTGGCCAGCTTCACCAGCCGCAGCCGCAGCGTGTCGAACTGCGCGACGCGCCAGGTCGAGCGCTTCGGCATCAGGCTGCGCAGCGACCACAGCAGCCAGTAGGCGCCGGTGTGCAGCATCAGGCGGAACTGGTTGGCGGTCGCGCGGCAGCAAGAGGTGCGGTCGGCGGCGAGATGGCGCTTCCACGCTTTGATGTGGTTCTCGGCCTGACCGCGCCGGCAGTAGAGGTTCTCGTAGATCCCGCGCGCTGTCCCATCCACGAGGTTGGTGACGACGAAGCGGGTGTCGGTGCCCTGCGTGCTGGCTTCGACGCGGGCGATGATGCGCTCGACGCGCGACCAACTCGCGGCGCCATCGTGGAATTCCTTGTAGCGCCGCAGCTTCTCCGCGCCCGGCGCGCCGGCCTGGCGACTGGCGGTGCTGGCCTCCAGCGTCTCGACATGTCGGCGCAGCGTCGTGGTGGTGGCGACGCCAAGCACGAAGTCGATCGGCGCCGCACGGCAGAACTCCAGCACCTCCGGTGCGCAATAATGGCTGTCCGCGCGGATCAGGATCTCGACGCGCGGCCAGTGGCTGCGGATCTCGCGCACCAGGCGGCGCAGGAAGGCGCGCGCCTCGGCGCCGGTCGGGCGCCTGGCCGGGCGCAGCATGGCAGCGACGGGGCGGCCGTCTGCGTCGAAGACGACGATCGGCTGGAAGCCGTATTCGTCGTAGTAGGCGTTGAACAGACGCAGCTGCTGGCCGCCATGGACAGCGTCGAAGGTGTCGTCGATGTCGAGCGTGATGCGGCGCGGCACCTGGCGGAAGCTGGCGCAGTAGAGCGCCACCATGGCGCGGGCCATGCGGACCAGTTCGCGCCGCCCCGGGGTGTTCTCAAGGCGCGACAGCGTCGGCTGCGAGCAGAGCGCGGCCTCCTCAGGCAGCCGCCCGTTGGCGAGCTTGAACAGCGGATCGTGCCGCAGGCTGTCGGCGTCGTTGCCGTCCTCGTAGCCGGCGGCGATCATCAGCAGGCGGAAGCGCAGCATCTCGGCAATGCCGTGCTGGATGCGCCCGGGCGCGCGCGGATCGTCGATGCATGCGGCGAGCCGGCGCGCCACGCCGAGGCGCTCCTCGACCTCACGCAGCGCCAGCAGGCCGCCATCGGATGAGAGAGAGCCGCCGTCGAAGCGGGCGATCATCGGCTTGCCTGCGACCGGTGACAGGCCCGGCAAGGGCAGCGTAGCGTGTGCGTCGGCGGGCATGGTGTCCGGAAACGGCAGGGTTCTGGGTTCGCAGCCGAATCCTATGGCCGATCAACGGCTTGCACCATGCCCGCCAGCCCTGATGAATTTTCCGGGCTAAGAGGCCGCTTCCGCGACCGGGTGGGGTACGGGCTGAGCCAAGGTGGCTACGCCGCGCTGAAGGCGGCAGCCCGCCTTTCGCTGACCACCGTCGTGGCCTGTTCGCCCCAGGTTT
>JBJTPC010000076.1:0-2672 GCA_046074905.1 Gammaproteobacteria bacterium | reverse complement strand
CGACCGAATCCCACCGCGACCTCGTCGGCGATGAGGTGGACGCCGTGGACATTGCAGGCCTCCCGCAACAGGCGCAGATACTCGGGGTCGTACATCCGCATGCCGCCGGCGCACTGCACCAGTGGCTCGACGATCACCGCTGCCACTTCGTGCGCATGCCGCTCAAGCGCACGCTCCATGTGCACGAACATCCGTCGTGCATGTTCCGCCGGGGTGGTGCCGGGCTCGCGGGCGTAGGCGTCGGGGGAAGGAACCGTGATGACATCGAGCAGGAGCGGCCGATAGGTGTCCTTGAAGAGATCGACATCACCCACCGCAAGCGCACCGAGGGTTTCGCCGTGGTAGCTGTTAGACAAGGTAATGAAACGGGTCTTCGCCGGCTGGCCCTGATTGCGCCAGGCGTGGAAGCTCATCTTCAGCGCCACCTCGATGGCCGCACTGCCGCTGTCCGCATAGAAGCAGCGGGTCAACCCCGGGGGCGCGAGCCGTACCAATTCCTCGGAGAGTTCGATGATCGGTTCGTGGGTGAATCCCGCCATGATCACGTGCTCGAGCGTTGCGGCCTGCGTCTGGACCGCGCCGACCAGCGTCGGATGGCAATGACCGAACAGGTTCACCCACCAACTGCTGATGGCATCGAGCACGCGGCGGCCGTCGTGCAATTCCAGCCAGACGCCTTCCGCTCGCCGCACCGGCAGCAGCGGCAAAGTCTCGTGATCCTTCATCTGCGTGCAGGGGTGCCAAACGTGGGCGAGATCGCGGCGGATCAGGTCTGCGGCTGGCGCGACGGAGGCGGGGTGACTGGCGTTCATGCCGGGATTCTAGCCGGGCCCGGCATGGGCTGGGTTAAGCTGCCGGGATGGAGAGGGACCTGCTTGCTGTGGATACCGGGACGGGGCTGCTGGCGGGGGTGCGTCTGGTGCCCTCGCCCCACCAGGATGCACGTCCGCCTGGCGCGAGCCCGACGCTGGTGGTGATTCATGGCATCAGCCTGCCACCCGGGCGATTCGGCGGGCCGTGGATCGATGCCCTGTTCACCGGGCGCCTGCCGCCGGCTGCTCATCCCTATTTCGGCACGGTGGCTGCCCTGCGTGTCTCGGCCCATCTGTGCATCGCACGGGATGGGACGGTGACGCAGTACGTGCCGTTCCATCGGCGGGCCTGGCATGCGGGAGCCTCGGTCTTCCGGCATCGCGTGGCATGCAACGATTTTTCCATCGGCATCGAGCTGGAGGGCACGGACGACCTGCCCTATGCGGAAGCCCAGTACCGGCAACTCGGGCGCGTCCTCGCTGCACTGCGCGTGGCCTATCCCGGCCTCGCCGCCATCTCGGGCCACAGCGATATCGCGCCCGGTCGCAAGACGGACCCGGGTCCGGCCTTCGATTGGTCGCGGGTGGCCGCATGAGCCGCTGGCTGCTGCTGCTGGTCCTCTGCGGCCCGATGCTGCCGTCGGCGGCGGCGCCGCTTCCGGCCAAACGCCTGGTCAGCCTCGCGCCCAACCTCACCGAACTGGTGTACGCGTCGGGGGCAGGGTTCCAGTTGGCGGGCGTGGTCGCGTGGAGCGATTATCCGGAGGCTGCCCGCCGGTTGCCGGTGGTGGGCGATGCTTTCCGGCTGGATTTCGAGCGGATCATGACCCTGCGTCCCGATTTGGTCCTGGCCTGGGGAAGCGGGACGCCGCGCGAGAACATCGAGCGCCTCCGCGCACTCGGCCTGCGCGTCGAATCGGTGCCCATCGATCATCTCGACGAGATTCCCCTGGCGATGGAGCGCATCGGCGAATGGGCGGGTACCGGGGCAACGGCGCGTCTCGCGGCGGGTCAGTTTCGGGAGGCGCTGGCGGCACGGCGTGCCGTACTGCGTTCGCGCCAGGGCACCGGACCCCGCGTCTTCATCCAGGTGGGCAGGAATCCCTACTACACCGTCAGCGATCGCCATCTCATTGGCGAGGTGGTCACGCTGTGCGGCGGCCGGAACGTGTTCGGCGGGTTGGGCGCGCTGGCGCCGGTCGTGGGCGAGGAAGACATCGTGGCGACGCGTCCGGAGGTGATCCTGGTGCTGGACGATGGCAATGACGGGGCCGCCGCTGCCGCCGCCTGGCAACGCTGGCGACAGCTGCCGGCCGTCCGCAACGGCCGGGTGCACACCGTGTCGTCATCGACGCTCGCCCGTGCGACCCCTCGAGTCCTGGCTGGCATCGCGGCCGTCTGCGCGATCCTGCAGGCACCGGATCGCTGAGCGCAGAGCGGTTCAGGCCTTGCGCACGTATGCGGACTTCAGGCGCATCGCGCCGAAGCCCTCGATGCGGCAGTCGATGTCATGACCATCCGCGGCTTCGGCCAGCAAGCGGATGTTGCGGACTTTCGTCCCGACCTTGACCACGCTCGAGGCCCCCTTCACCTTGAGGTCCTTGATGACGGTGACCGAATCGCCATCGGCGAGCGGATTGCCATTGGCGTCACGAACCACGGCTGCTGCGGGCGCCTCGGGCGGAGTTGTCCCGCCGCGGTCCCATTCGTGGCCGCACTCCGGACACACGTGACGCTGTCCGTCATCGTATGTCAGCCCCGAGCCGCATTGCGGACAGGGCGGCAACGGCGAATCGTCCAGGGCTGTCGCTCCCTCAGGCTGCGGCGAGGGTCGGAGCCATGGCGACCAGCTCGGCGAGA
>JBJTPC010000075.1:0-2062 GCA_046074905.1 Gammaproteobacteria bacterium | reverse complement strand
AGCATGCCGCCCAACGCGGCGACATCTGGCGCATGTGCCAGACCCGTGACATCGCCATCCGCGACTGGGTGAAGCTCGCCGTCGGCCGTGCGCGTGCCACCGGCTCCACTGCGATCTTCTGGCTCGACGAGGCGCGCGCCTACGACCGCCACCTGATTGCCAAGGTCGCCGAGTACCTGCGCGCCCATGACACGAGCGGTCTCGATATCCGCATCCTGTCCCCGGTGGAGGCCACCCGGGCGACACTGGCGCGGCTCCGCGCCGGCCAGGACACGATTTCCGTCACCGGCAACGTCCTGCGCGACTATCTCACGGACCTGTTTCCCATCCTCGAACTCGGCACGAGCGCCAAGATGCTCTCGATCGTGCCCCTGCTCGAGGGCGGTGGCCTCTACGAAACCGGTGCCGGTGGCTTGGCCCCGAAACACGTGCAGCAGTTCCTCGAGGAAAACCATCTGCGCTGGGACTCGCTCGGCGAATTTCTCGCACTGCAGGTGTCCATCGAGGATCTCGCCCGCAAGACGGGCAACACCAAGGCCCGCATCCTCGCCACCACGCTCGACGAGGCGAATGTCCGCTTCCTCGACACGGACAAGTCGCCATCACGCAAGGCGGGCCAACTCGATACCCGCGGCAGCCACTTCTACCTCGCGCTCTACTGGGCACAGGCACTGGTGGCCCAGGACCAGGATGCGGACCTCAAGGCACGCTTCACGCCCCTTGCGGCAACCCTGACCGCCAGGGAACAGGACATCGTCGCGGAATTGAACGGCGTGCAGTGCCGACCGGTGGATATCGGGGGCTACTACCACCCGGACCCGACGCGTTGCGCGACGGAACTGCGACCGAGTCCGATCCTCAACGCCGCCATCGCCAGCCTCGGCTGAGGAGGGTCGCGACGGCCCTGACCGGATCCGCGAGGGCCCGGTCAGGCCTCGACCGGCAGGGCCAGATCCACCCCGCAACCGCCCAGGCCGCATTAGCCGCCGGGGTTCTTTGCCAGGTATTGCTGATGGTAGTCCTCGGCGTAGTAAAACGTCGGCGCCGGCAGGACCTCGGTGGTGATGGCGCGATCGAAGCCGGCTGCGCGCAAGGCAGCCTGATAGGCCTCCCGGGCCGCGAGGGCAGCGGTCTGTTGTGCCGACGAGTGGGTGTAGATTCCCGAACGGTACTGCGTCCCGATGTCGTTGCCCTGCCGCATCCCCTGCGTGGGGTCATGCGATTCGAAGAACACCTTGAGCAGCGTGCGGTAACTGACCACGGCAGGATCGAACGCCACCAGCACCACTTCGTTGTGTCCGGTCCGTCCGGTGCAGACCTCGCGATAGGTCGGATGAGGCGTGAGCCCACCCGTGTAGCCCACCGCCGTCGAATACACACCCGCCGTCTGCCAGAAGCGCCGTTCCGCACCCCAGAAACACCCGAGCCCGAAGGTCGCGACCTCGATGCCTGGCGGGAACGGCGACTGCAAGGGACGGTCGTGCACGAAGTGGCCGGCCGGAACCGCCATCGGAACGGAACGGCCCGGCAAAGCCTCGCCGGGGGTGGGTAGCGTCAGCAGTTTGGTCGAATCCATCTTGGCGTCTCCTTCAGTGTCGGGGGCCCGGCGCTGCGCAGCCTACAACAGCTGGTCGAGCCCCGGAATCCGGGCCGCCAGGCGTACCCACCATTCGCGCCACCAACCCGCTGCGGGTTCATGTTCGAGCAGGATTTCGCGACCGTCCTGCATACCCCGCCAGCCCAGTCGCCACCGCAACCGCGCCAGCCCCCCCTCGACATCGCCGGGAACCCGTCGCACCACTTCCCAGGAGCGGTCCGGCGCGGTGTCGGCCGCAAACACGGCCACCAGACGCCGAGCCAACTCCGGACTCTCCACCAGCAAGCCCACCTCGGTGTTCAACAGCAGGCTCCGCGGATCGAAATTGAAACTCCCCACCCAGCAGACCCGGCGGTCGACGAGCATCGCCTGCAGGTCGCTAGCCTGCCGGCGCACGGCTCGCGGGTGCAGGACCTCAACCCTGCTGATCCGGCGACCGGCCACCCAGGATTGAAGTCCGGCGCG
>JBJTPC010000074.1:0-5026 GCA_046074905.1 Gammaproteobacteria bacterium | reverse complement strand
TCATCAACCACGTCTACCTGACCTCCGGGACGGTGCTCGTGCTGGTGTTGCTTCTGGTCACCGAGTTCCGCCTCGCGGCCAGTTCTTTCGCCGCGGTCAGTCCCCAGGAGGCGGTCCTGCTCGCCAATCGCGGGGCACTGCTGCTGGACGTGCGCCCGGCCGAGGCCTATGCCGCCGGGCACCTCGCCAGCGCGCGCAATCTTCCGGGCGGGGCCATCGCCGATGGCGCCAAGCAGCTCGAGAAGTGGAAAGACAAGCCCGTGGTCGTGTACTGCGACACCGGCATGACCTCCGGCTCCGCGGCCCGCCATCTGCAGCGTCTGGGCTTCACGCAGGTAAAGAACCTCCGTGGCGGCCTCACCGCCTGGCGGGCAGACAACCTGCCGGTCGTGAAGGCCTGAGAAGGGAGCCCCCCGCATGACCGCCCCGCACGTGGTGCTCTACGTCACCGGCTGGTGCCCCTACTGCTCGCGCGCCAAGGCCCTGCTCGACCGCAAGGGTGTCCCCTACACGCTGATCGACATCGAGTCGGCAACCGGGCTTCGCGAAGAAATGATGGCGCGTGCCGGCGGTCGACGCACCGTACCGCAGATCTTCATCGGCGATCACCATGTGGGTGGTTGCGACGACCTGCACGCCCTCGAGGCGGCAGGTTCCCTCGATTCCCTGCTCGGCCGCACCGGCTGAGCCCAACCCGAAGGCAGAGCCATGACCGACGAGACCACCGCCGCCGCCCAGGCGCCGGCCGCCGACCCGAACGCTCCCCAGGTGGCCATGCAGGCCATCTACATCAAGGACGTGTCGTTCGAATCCCCGCTGGGCCCGCTGGCCGCCGCCAATGCGCAGGCGCAGCCGGAGATCGGCCTGAACCTCAACACCTCGGGCAACCAGCTGGCCCCGGATCTCCACGAAGTGGTCCTGACGGTCACGGTGAGTGCCAAGGCCGGCGAGAACACCTTCTACCTCTGCGAGGTCAAGCAGGCCGGACTGTTCGTGCTGCGGGGCCTCAACGGTGACCAGCTGCGCGCCGTCGTGGCGAGCTTCTGCCCGAACATGCTGCTGCCGTATGCGCGACAGACGGTATCGGACCTGATCACGAAGGGCGGCTTCCCGCCGTTCTTCGTGCCGCCGGTCAACTTCGACGCCCTGCTGGAACAGGCCATTGCCCAGCAGCAGTCGCAGGAAGGCGCGGCGAACGACGGCGGCACGGCGCTGAACTGAGCATCGCCCGGCCGGCTGGCCAACGCCGTGGAGACCCTGCCGATCGCCGTACTCGGGGCCGGCTCCTGGGGCACGGCCTTGGCCATTCAGCTGGCCCGGTCGGGGCGCCCGGTGCTGTTGTGGGGCCGGGATGCGGCAGGGCTTGCCGTGGCCGCGGCCGCCCGCCGCAATGAGCGCTACCTCCCCGAAGCGGCCTTTCCGCCCTCCCTGACCCTCGAGGCCGATCTCGATGCCGTCCTCGCGGCCTGTCGTGACGTGGTAGTGGCCGTACCCAGCAAGGCCTTCCGCGAAATGCTGGGGCGCATCGCCCGTCATCCCGGACACCGCGTCGCCTGGGCGACCAAGGGCTTCGAGCTCGATACCGGGCTGCTGCCCCACCAGGTCGCCCGCGAGGTGCTGGGCGCCGACGTGCCGATGGCCGTGCTCTCCGGGCCCACCTTCGCCCGCGAGGTGGGTGCGGGTCTGCCGACCGCCCTCACCGTCGCCTCGAATGACGAGACCTTCGCCACCGAGCTCGCCCAGGCCCTGTCCAGCCAGCAGTTCCGCGCCTACACCTCGCCCGACCTCATCGGCGTGGAAGTGGGCGGGGCAGTGAAGAACGCCCTGGCCATCGGCACCGGCATCGCCGACGGACTGGGATTCGGCGCCAACACGCGGATCGCGCTCATCACCCGCGGCTTGGCCGAGATGAGCCGCCTCGGGGTCAAGCTCGGTGCGCAGCCGGCCACCTTCATGGGTCTGGCGGCCCTCGGTGACCTGGTGCTCACCTGCACCGACAACCAGTCACGCAACCGCCGTTACGGCTTGCTGCTGGCCGCGGGCAAGACGGCCGCCGAGGCCGCGGCCGACATCGGTCAGGTGGTCGAGGGGGTACGGGCGGCCCGCGCCGTACGCGCCGTGGCGGCCCGCGAGGGCGTGGACATGCCCATCATCGAGGCCGTCGACGGCATCCTCCACGAGGGCCTGGCCGTGCAGGAGGCGGTACGACGCTTGCTGGGGCGCGGCCTGAAGCGGGAGGCTCCGTGAGCCATACACCGGAGCTGCCGGGCCTGACCGCGGAGCGGGACGGTGCGATTGCCATCGTCACTCTCGATCGTCCCGCGCGGCTCAACGCGCTGAGTCGCGATCTGTGCACATCGCTCGTCGAGATGGCCCGGCGCCTGTCGACCGATCCTGCGGTCCGGTCGGTGGTGCTGACCGGCCGTGGCGCAGGCTTCTGCGCCGGTGCCGATCTCCAGGACCCGGCCTTCGTGCCGCATGCCGGCGAAAGCCGGGGTGCCGCCACGCGCCGCTTCCTCGAGGAGCATTTCAACCCGGTGGCACAGGCCTGGTACGCCCTGGACCGCCCACTGGTGGTAGCCGTCAATGGCGTGGCGGCCGGTGGCGGCGTGGGTCTGGCGCTGACCGGCGACTTCCTGCTGGCGGCAGCGGGCAGCAGCTTCGTGCAGGTGTTCACGCCCAAGCTGGCGCTCGTTCCCGACATGGGTTGCAGTTGGCTGCTGCCGCGCCGCGTAGGCATCGCGCGGGCCAAATCGCTGGCGCTGCTCGGTGACCGGGTCGACGGCGTACGGGCAGCCGCATGGGGGCTGGCGGATGCCTGCGTGCCCGACGGTGATCTGCTGACGGAGGCGCTCGTCCTGGCGCGACGTCTGGCCGCCGGACCCGGCGCCGCGCAGTCGGCCGTGAAGCGCCTGTTCGCCGACCCCCCTGCACTCGCCGCGGCGCTTGCCGAGGAAGCCCGACTGCAGCAAGCACTGGCCGATCATCCGGACCATGCCGAGGGCCTGCAGGCCTTTCTCGAAAAGCGGTCACCGCAGTACCGTTGATGAGCGAGGATCGGGCGCTCGCCGCGACACGCCACTGGCTCGAACGGGCCGTCATCGGCCTCAACCTCTGCCCCTTCGCGAGGGCCGTCTACCTGCGGCGACGCGTGCGGCTGTGCGCCAGCCCGGCGCGCGAGCCCGACGAGGTCCTCGCGGTACTCGCCGCCGAACTGGCCCATCTCGCCAGCGTCCCGCCGGAGACCACCGAAACCACGCTGCTGGTGCTGACCGAGGGCTTCCCTGACTTCCTGGACTTCCACTTTTTCCAGCAGGAGGTCGCTGCGCTCCTGCGTCGCGAGGCACTGGCCGGGATCTTCCAGGTGGCGCCCTTCCATCCGCGCTGGGAGTTCGCCGGCAGCAACGCCGCCGATGTCGAGAACTGCGCCGGTCGCGCCCCGTTCCCGACACTGCATCTGCTGCGTGAAGCGAGCATCGATCGCGCCGTGAGTGCCTTTCCCGATGCCTCGCGAATCTACGATGCCAACCGGATCACCTTGCGGGAACTCGGCCGGGAAGGTTGGCGGCGCTTGCTGGAGCCGTCCTGCGACGGCCCCGCGGATTGATGCCAGCCGCCCTCAGACCAGTTTGCGTTCGTCCAGGCCGAAGCCGCGGGCAATGATTTCCTTCATGATTTCCGAGGTACCGGCATAGATGCGGCCAATCCGCGCATCCGCATAGAGGCGGCTGATCCGGTACTCGTCCATGTAGCCGGCCCCGCCGAACAGTTGCAGGCATTCGTCGACGGTACGCCCCTCGGTCTCGCTGGCCACCAGCTTGGCTTCGGCGGCGATTTCCGGGGTCAGCTTGCCGGCATTCAGCAGCAGCACCGACTGGTCGATGAAGGACTGCACCACGTCGATCTGCGTACGCAGTTCCGCCAGCTTGAAACGCGTGTTCTGGAAGGCCGCGAGCGGCTTGCCGAAAGCGCGGCGCTGCTTCACGAAGTCGAGCGTGAGATCCCAGGCGACCTGGGCACCGACGATGGATTGCACCGCGTTGGCGAGGCGCTCCTCGGCGAGGAAATGCGTCAGGTAACGGAAGCCGCGCGTGGCGTCGCCGAGCACGTTCTCCTTCGGGATCTTCACGTCGTTGAAGAACAGCTCGGCGGTGTCCTGGGCATGAAGACCGAGCTTTTTCAGATGGCGGCCCCGCTCGAAGCCCGGCATGCCGCGCTCCACGAGAAACAGGCCGATCCCGTGCTTCTGCTCGGGCGCGGTACGCGCCGCGACGATGAACAGGTCGCCGAGAATGCCGTTGGAGATGTAGGTCTTCGAGCCGTTGAGCAGCCAGTGGTCGCCGCGGTCCTCGGCGCGGGTCTTCATCCCGGCCAGATCGCTGCCGGCGGCGGGCTCCGTCATCGCGATGCCGAGGATGGTCTCGCCGTTGATCACCTTCGGCATCCAGCGCGCCTTTTGCTCCGGTGTGCCGAGATGCCCGAGATACGGCGCCACGAGACGCGAATGGAGGCCGAAATAGAGCCCGATATCCGCCTGGCGGATCACTTCCTCCATCAGCACCTGGTCGTAGCGGAAGTCGGCGATGCCGGCACCGCCAAACTCCTCCGGTGCCCACATCACCAGCAATCCGGCCTCGCCGGCCTTGCGGTAGATCTCGCGATCCACCATGCCCTGCTGGCGCCAGCGATCGACATGGGGAGTGGCCTCCTGCTGCAGGAAGCGCACGCAGGTGTCGCGGAACTGTTCGTGCTCGGCCTCGAAATGGAATCGTGGAAAGGACATGGCGGTGGCTCGCGTGGGGTCGTGGGCGGAAGGCGGATTCAGGCAGGCTTCGGGTAGAAGCCTTCGCTGCGGGCGGCGCGCTCCTTCAGCCAGCGCGAGGGCTTGAAGCGCTTGCCATGGCGGCGGGCCAGCTGCTCGCAGTCGGCCACGAAGCGGGCAATGCCCACCGTGTCGATGTACGACAGCGCGCCACCGGCCCAGGCCGGGAAGCCGATGCCGAGAATCGAGCCGAGGTCTCCCTCC
>JBJTPC010000073.1:0-5780 GCA_046074905.1 Gammaproteobacteria bacterium | reverse complement strand
AGCGGCACCCGTCGCCGCTGCAGCCGCAGGTTGAGCGTCGGGTAACCGAGCGTTCGCCCGTGCTGCTTGCCGCGCTGCACCCGGGCGGTGACCGCGTAGGGCCGACCGAGCAGGCGCGTGGCACGGGCCATGTCACCGGCATCGAGCGCCGCGCGCACGGCGGTGCTGGAGACCACCTCATCCCCCACACGGGCCAGCGGCAGTGCCTCCACCGAGAAGCCGGCGGCACGACCGCAGGCGCGCAGCAGGTCGACCGTCCCTGCGCCACGATGACCGAACCGGAAGCCCTCGCCGACCACCACGTGCCGGGCGCGGAGCGCATCGACCAACATGCGGTCGACGAATTCCTGCGGCGTCTGCCGACGCAAGCGCTCGTTGAAGCGCGCGACCACCAGCCGGCGGATGCCGAGTTCCTCGAGGACGGGGGATTTTTCACGCAGGCGCTGCAGGCGTGCCGGTGGCGGACCACCCACCTCTCCCCGCAGTGCCAGCCACTCCCGCGGGTGGGGTTCGAAGGTCAGTACCGTCGGCACCGCCTCAAGCCGTTCCGCCGCGGACACGACCGCCGCCACCAGGGCCTGATGGCCGCGGTGGACACCGTCGAAGTTGCCGATGGCGACGACCGACGCGCCCGCCACGGGGGCCAGTCCCGCAGGGCCGCGCAGGATTTCCATCACGCTAGTGTACCTGCGACTCGGCGTCCGGCGAGGGGGGCAAAGGAGACGCCGGCGGTCGCGGCACGCGGAGGTCCGCAGGACGCAAGCCGAGCGCGTAGACCACGACCGCATACACCGCCATGCCGCCGACCACGCAGGCGGCCAACCGCCCCACCCGGACCGACCAATGCCATCCGGTCCAGGCCTGCCAGTCACCCGCTGCCCACCAGAGGAAAGCGGCCATGGCGAGATTGCCGAGCACCAACTGCAACAGCAGCCGCCGCCAGCGGTCCATCGCCGGATGGTAGATCCCCTGACGGCGCAGTCCGCGCCACAGCAGGAACGAATTCACGTAAGCGCCGATGCCGGTGGACAGCGCCAGCAACGCGTGGGGGGACGGTCCGTCGAAGTAGGCGTAGGGCGCCACCACGAGCAGGTTGAACCCCATGTTCGTCGAGAGCGCAATCAGGCCGACCCGGACCGGTGTCCGGGTGTCCTGACGGGAGAAGTATCCGGGCGCCAGTACCTTGACCAGGCTGAAGGCGAGCAGCCCGATCGAGTACGTCATCAACGCGTGGGAGGCCATGATGACATCGTCGGGCTTGAACTCGCCGTAGCCGTAAATCGTCGCGCAGAGGGGGCCGGCCAGCGTGAACAGGCCCACGGCCGCCGGTACCGTGACGAGGAAAACCAGGCGCAGTGCCCAGTCCAGCGTGGTGTTGAAACGCTCGCCGCTCTGCGCCGCATGATGGGCGGAGAGTCCGGGCAGGATGACCGTGGCGAGGGCGATGGAAAACACGCCCATCGGGAACTCCACGAGGCGGTCCGCGTAGTACATCCAGGCGATGCTGCCGGTGACGAGGAACGACGCGATCCAGGTGTCGAGCAACAGGCTGATCTGCGCGACGGAGCTGCCGAAGATTCCCGGCAGCATCAGGCGTCCGACCCGGCGTACCCCCTCGTGCAAGAGGTCGAACCGCGGGCGGCGCAGCAACCCGAGGCGCTTGAGCCCCCAGAGCTGGGTCGCCAGCTGGACCCCGCCCGCGACGAACACGCCGATCGCCAGGGCGAGACCCGGCTGCTCGCTGCGCGGCGCGATGAATGCCGCCGAGACGATCATGACCAGATTCAGCAGCACGGGATTGAAGGCCGCCGCCCCGAAACGGCCATAGGTGTTGACGACACCGGCCGCCAGTGCCGTCAGCGAGATGAAAAAGATGTACGGGAAAGTCCAGCGGAGCATGGCGATGGCCAACTCGTGACGCGGCCCACTGCTCTCGAACCCGGGTGCGAACAGGAGAATCACCAACGGGGCGGCGATGACCCCCAGCGCGGTGATGCCGGCAAGCACCACGCCGAAGGTGCCCATCACCCCGGCAATCAATTCGCGCTGCTCGTCCGCCGAATTCCGCTGCCGGTACTCGGCGACCACCGGGACGAACGCCTGGCTGAACGCCCCCTCGCCGGTGACGCGACGCAGGAAATTCGGGATCTTGAAGGCGACGAGGAAGGCATCCATGAGGGTGCCGGCGCCGAACATCACCGAGTAGACCTGGTCGCGGACCATGCCGGTGACACGGGACAGGAAGGTCATGCCCCCGACCAGGGAGGTATTGCGCAGCACACTCATGGGAGAGTGAGTCTACCCTTTCGACCCGGCCCTCGTGGCCCCAACCCACTGCAAGCGTTGACTTTTTTCGTGCCCCCGGGCACCATAAGCGGCTCCGAGGGGTCCGGATTCCGGGCCGCTCCCCCCGCCGGCCCCTTGGTCGGTGGACCGTCACTACAGTTTCACCGCGGAGTTTCCCTTGGCCAATATCAAGTCTGCCGAGAAGCGCGCCAGCCAGGCCGTCAAGCGCCGGGCCCACAACATGACGCAGCGCTCGCGCATGCGCACCGCCATCAAGAAGGTGCGTGCTGCCATCGATGCCGGCAAGCCCGAAGACGCCGCAGCCGCCCTCAAGGCAGCCCAGCCCGTGATCGACACGATGGTCAACAAGGGTATCATCCACAAGAATGCTGCGGCCCGTTACAAGAGCCGTCTGGCCGCCGGCGTCAAGGCCAAGGCCGCCAAGTAAGTTCCAAGTTGCGGGGGCTGGTCGCCAGTCCCCCGGAGCGACTTCCCTCGGGAAGTCCCAGACGAAGCCGGCACTCGCCGGCTTTGTTTTTTGCGGGTCAGAATCCCCCCGGGACGGCGGAATTTTTTACGACACCGCCCTGATACAGCCCGTTCGCCCCGCGGGCGACGACCTACCGCCGGATTTCCTTCCACCGGCCACCGCCTGCCGGCGGCTCGGGGGACGCACCCCCACCTCGAAAACGCGACCCACTCACCCCCCTCGGGCCCATGACGTCCAGTACGCGCTGAAAACTGTGACGCGTTTCAAGTCGGTGGGTTTTACGCGCCGCGCAGCGAGTTGACATAACCCTATCGTAAGTCGCTGAAACGCCGGAATCTTTTCCAGCCGGCACGGGAATTGCTGGTTTTCCCCCATCGAACTACGGGTTTCTACCTACCTCGTTACCCGCGAGGGAGGCGGACCGCCAAAACGGTACCCGACGCTCGATACCCCTTTTCCCCCAACCCGCACAGGGAGCGTCTTCAAATGGCCGGATTTCGCCTCAACCTCCAGGACCTCATCCACATCCTGCGGATGATCCGCATCGCCGAGAACCACGCCCGCACCGGCCAGTTGGTCGATGCCCAGGGCAACCCGATCGGCAATCTCGTTCCCTGGGGGTTGCGCACCGTCAGCGGTGAGTTCAACAACCTGAACAACCCCACCGCCGGCTCGGCCGATCAGGTCATGCCGCGCCTGTTGACCACCACCTTCAGCGATGCGGGCACCAACCCCCGCACCGGTCAGCCGACCAGCTACACCCAGACCTCGGGTGCCGTCTACGATTCCCAGCCGCGCGTCATCAGCAACCTCATCTCCGACCAGTCGCCGACGAACCCGGTGGTGCTGATCGTCGCCCTGACGGCCACCGGCATGGCCCAGGCGGCCGCCACCACCTTCGCCCGCAATTTCTCGGACACCTACCAGAACCTGCTCAACGCCAAGAAGCAGCCGGGCGCGAACGTCGCCAGCCTCGACGCGCAGTTGAACGCGATGCTCCAGCAGCTGCGCGATCTCGGCGTCACGCTCGAGGGCAATTCGACGGGCGAGATGTCCGTCCTGATCCCCAACGTGATGACGGACTTCTCCGCGCCTTACAACAGCTTCATGACGCTGTTCGGCCAGTTCTTCGACCACGGCCTGGACCTGGTCGGCAAGGGGGGCAGCGGAACCGTCTATGTGCCGCTCATGCCGGACGATCCGCTCTACGTGCCGGGCAGCCCGACCAACTTCATGGTGCTGACCCGCGCCACCAACCAGCCGGGCCCGGACGGCATCCTCGGCACCGCCGACGATGTCCGCGAGCATGTCAACAAGACCACGCCCTGGATCGACCTGAACCAGCTGTACACCTCGCATGAGTCGCACCAGGTGTTCCTGCGCGAGTACGTCTTGCGGGACGGCAAGCCGGTGGCCACGGGCCGCATGCTCGAGGGCAGCAATGGCGGTCCGCCGACCTGGGAGGACATCAAGTACCAGGCCCGTACCGTCTTTGGCATCGAGCTCGCCGACAGCGACGTGACGCGCGTACCCCTGCTCGCCGCCGACCTTTACGGCAATTTCATTCCTGGCGCAAACGGACTGCCGCAAATCGTCACGGCGGAGGGGCTCGTCGAGGGCAATCTCTCCGCACCGATCACTGCCGGCCAGGCCATCGCCACCGGCCATGCTTTCCTCGAGGACATCGCGCACACCGCCGCACCGGGCATGGTCGATCATGACCGCAACCCGGCGACGCCGATGATCGCCAAGACCCCGGACGAGGATGCGCTTGTCGGCAACGCGATCCCGGTGAACGAGTTCGGCGTCGCCACCACCTACGACGACGAATTGCTCGCCAAGCACTACATCGTCGGCGACGGACGCGGCAACGAGAACATCGGCCTGACCGCGGTACACCACCTGTTCCACTCCGAGCACAACCATCGCATCGAGCAGATCAAGAACGAACTGCTGGTGAGCGGCGACCTGGCCACACTCAACGAGTACCTCGCGGTGGCCGTGACCGCCATCCCGACGGCCGCTGCGGACATCGAGGCGCTGGTGTGGAACGGGGAGCGCCTGTTCCAGGCCGCCCGCTTCGCCACCGAAATGTGGTACCAGCACTTCGTGTTCGAGGAGTTCGCGCGTACCGTCTCGCCGGACATCGATGCCTTCGTGTTCTCGAACACCGTCAATCTCGATCCGGCCATCGTTGCCGAGTTCGCCCATGTGGTGTATCGCTTCGGCCACTCGATGCTCAACGAGACGGTGGACCTGCTCTCGCCGGATGGCCAGTCACTGACCCAGGTCGGCCTGATCGAGGCCTTCCTGAACCCGGTGATGTACGCCGAGAGCGGCGTGGATGCCTATGCGGCAGCCGGCGCCATCATCCGCGGCATGACCCGCCAGGTCGGCAACGAGATCGACGAATACCTGACGAGCGCGTTGCGCAACAACCTCGTCGGCCTGCCGCTGGACCTCGGCACCCTGAACATCGCCCGCGGTCGCGACACGGGCGTGCCGACCCTGAACGAGGCCCGCGCGGAATTCTTCGCCCAGACCGGTGACAGCCGCCTGGCCCCGTACACCTCATGGGCGCAGTTCGCGCAGTTCCTGAAGACCCCGGCTTCGGTGATCAACTTCATCGCGGCCTACGGCACGCATCCCACCATCCTTGCCGCGACCACGGCGGAGGCGAAGCGCGACGCTGCCCTCCTGCTGGTCCTCGGTGGCCAAGGTGCGCCCGCCGACCGCCTCGACTTCCTGAACGCCCGGGGCACCTGGGCCGCGACGACGGCGCAGGGCGCCTCGCTCGGCGGCCTCAACGACGTCGACTTCTGGATCGGCGGCCTGGCCGAAAAGAAGATGGCCTTCAGCGGCATGCTGGGCAGCACCTTCAACTTCGTGTTCGAAGTGCAGATGGAGAAACTGCAGGCGGCGGACCGCTTCTATTACCTCAGCCGCACGCAGGGCATGAACCTGCTGAACCAGCTGGAGAACGACTCGTTCGCCAACATGGTGA
>JBJTPC010000072.1:0-3012 GCA_046074905.1 Gammaproteobacteria bacterium | reverse complement strand
CGGGCGGGTGGGCGGCACCCGAGGGTGACCTGGCCATGTTCGTGCTCCGCAACGTGCTGCTGGCCCTGCTGCTCGGGGGACTTGGCCTGCGGTACGCGTATGTCACCCACCAGTGGCGCTTGCAGGTGGAAGCGGAAAGCGAGGCGCGACTGGCGGCCCTGCAGGCGCGCATCCGGCCCCACTTCCTGTTCAACAGCTTGAATACCGTGGCGGCGCTGGCACCGACCGACGGCGAGCGCGCCGCAGCCGTGGTCGAAGACCTGGCCGATTTGTTCCGCGCCAGCCTCGCGGCCAGACCGGCCGGCACCACGCTCGAGCAGGAACTCGAGACGGCGCGTGCCTATTTGCGGCTCGAGCAGGCGCGACTCGGCGCCCGCCTGAACGTCGAATGGCAGTTGGCAGATCTGGCGCCCTCGACCCCGATGCCGGCGCTGATGCTGCAGCCACTGCTGGAGAACGCGGTCTACCATGGCATCGAGCGCCTGCCGACGGGTGGGACAATCACGGTGCGCGGCGGCCACCGCCAGGATTACGCCTGGCTTGCGGTGGAAAACCCCTTGCCGTTGGCGACGGCCAGCATGCCGCGGCTGGCACCCGGGCACCAGGAAGCGCTGGCCAACATCCGCGAACGGCTGGCACTCCTCTTCGGCGCCGCCGGCCAACTCGAGATCGCGGCCGATGCTGCCCGCTTCACGGCACGCCTGTCGTGGCCCGCGAGCGAGACACGGCCATGAGCGGCTCCGTGCTGCCGCTGCGGGTGCTCGTGGCGGACGACGAATCGCCGGCACGCGCGCGGTTGCGTCAACTCTGTGACGGCTTGCCGGGTGTCGAGGTTGTCGGGGAGGCGGGCGATGGCGCGGCGGCGCTCGAGCTTTGCCGGGTGCTGGCCCCGGAAGTGGTCCTGATGGATATCCGCATGCCCGGCATGGATGGCCTTGCCGCTGCGCGCGAAGTGGCGTGCCTCCCCTTGCCACCCGCCGTCGTATTCGTGACTGCCTACGACCAGCATGCGCTGGAAGCCTTCGAATCCGCCGCGAGCGCATACCTCCTGAAGCCGGTGCGACGCGAGAAACTTGCTGCGGCACTCGAACGCGCGCGACGCCCGACGCGGGCGCAGGTGCAACATCTCGGCAATCCCGCTCCGGAGGCGACGACCGCGCTGCCGCCCCTGGTGGTTCGGCGCCTGACCCCCCAGGGACTGCAATGGCAACGCATCCCCGTGGAATCCATCCTCGCCTGCATCGCGGACCGGAAGTACGTGGTACTGCACACCACCGGTGGCGATTACCTCACCGAGACGCCGCTCAAGGAACTGGAGGAAGCCCATGCGGGTCGCTGGTTGCGCGTGCACCGCAACGCGCTGGTGACCCTCGCGCAAGTCACCCAGGCCACCCGGACCGCCGACGGCGGCCTGGAACTGGCCCTGCGCGGCAGCTCGAGACGCATCACCGCCAGTCGGCGACTGGCACCGGAGGTCCTGCGCCGCTTGGGTGCCGCCGCAGGCGTATGCGAAACTCGCCCGCCATGAAACCCCTGCGTATCGCCACCCGCCGCAGTGCCCTCGCCTTGTGGCAAGCGGAGCACGTTGCCGCACGCCTCCGTGCCGCCCACCCGGGACTCGAGGTGGAATTGCTGCCGATGGTCACACAGGGCGATCGCATCCTCGACCGCACCCTCGCCCAGGTCGGCGGCAAGGGGCTGTTCATCAAGGAACTCGAGGTCGCACTGCAGGAAGGACGCGCCGACCTCGCCGTGCATTCCATGAAGGACATGCCGGCGGACTTGCCACCCGGCCTCTGCCTGGCCGCCGCTCTCGAGCGCGCCGACCCGCGTGATGCGTTCGTCTCCAACCGGCACCGCGGCTGGCAGGACTTGCCTTTGGGTGCACGGCTGGGCACGGCCAGCCTGCGTCGCCAGTGCCAGGTCCGCGCCCTGCGTCCGGATCTCGAGGTGCAACCCCTCCGCGGCAACGTCAACACCCGTCTGGCCAAGCTCGACGCCGGCGAATTCGCCGGCATCCTGCTCGCCTGCGCCGGGCTCGAGCGTCTCGGGTTCCAGTCGCGCATCAGTGAGGCGCTCGATCCGGAGATCCTCGTCCCGGCAGTGGGCCAGGGCATCATCGGTATCGAGTGTCGGGAGGAGGATGCCTTCACCCGCGCCACGGTGGCGACCCTGGATGACCCGCTCGCTGCCCTGTGCCTGGCCACCGAGCGGGCCTTCTCCGCGGCACTCGCCGGCAGTTGCCAGTCCCCGGTGGCAGGCCATGCGGCACTCACCGGCGGCCGCTTGCGCCTCAACGGTCTGGTCGGCGCGCCGGATGGCTCGCGTCGCGTGGCAGGCGATGCCGTACTCGAACTGGGCGATGCCTCGCAGTCCGGCTTGCGGGCGGCGATTCCCGGCGGCGAGGGCCTGGGTCGAGGACTCGCCGAACGGCTCCTGGCGGCCGGCGCGGCCGAATTGCTCGCCGCCGCGGCGGCGGCGCACTCCTGACGGACTGCCGATGAGCCAGGCACTGGAAGGTCTCGGCGTCCTGGTCACGCGACCGGCCGCCCAGGCCGACGCGCTGTGCGCGGCCCTGCACGACGCCGGTGCGCGTATCCATCGCTTGCCGGCCCTGCTGATCGAGCCACTCGGGCAGGCGGCGGGTCATCGCGCCGCCGCCGGGCCCCTCGACCATTACCAGTTCGTGGTCTTCGTCAGCGTGAACGCGGTGCTGCACGGCGCTTGCCTGCTCGAAGGCGGGTTGCCGTCCACCACGCGCTTGCTGGCCGTCGGGCCGGCCACGGCACAGGCGCTGGCGGCGAGTGGGCATGCGGTCGACCTGCCGCCGGCAGGTCACTACGACAGCGAATCGTTGCTGGCGCTCGACTGTCTCCAGCACGTGCAGGGCAAGCGGGTGCTGGTGGTCCGCGGCGAGGGAGGTCGCGAACACCTCGCACAATCGCTGCGTGCGCGTGGCGCGACCGTCGGCTATGCCGACGTCTACCGGCGCGTCCTGCCCCCCACCACACC
>JBJTPC010000071.1:0-5551 GCA_046074905.1 Gammaproteobacteria bacterium | reverse complement strand
AAGTCCGCCGAGGCCGACGGGGCGATCGCCGCGCACGGGCAGGCGAAGGGCCTGCCGCGGCCGCGCTACCGCGGCGAACTGCCGGCCGGACACGACGGGCTGGGCACGCGGCTGCTCGGCGCGACCGGCGACATGGTGGTGCCGAAGGACGTCTACGAGCGCATCCGCCAGGAGACGCTGTCGGTCGTGCGCGGCACGGTGCAGGCCGACATCCTCAAGGAGGACCAGGCGCAGAACACCTGCATCTTCTCGACCGAGTTCGCGCTGCGCATGATGGGTGACGTGGCGGAGTACTTCACGCGACACCAGGTGCGCAACTTCTACTCGGTGAGCATCTCGGGGTACCACATCGCCGAGGCGGGAGCGAATCCCATCTCGCAGCTGGCATTCACCCTGGCGAACGGGTTCACCATCATCGAGTACTACCTGGCGCGTGGCATGAAGATCGACGACTTCGCGCCGAACCTCAGTTTCTTCTTCTCCAACGGCATGGATCCGGAGTACGCGGTAATCGGCCGCGTCGCGCGGCGCATCTGGGCGCGGGCCCTGCGCGAGCGCTACGGGGCCGATGCGCGCAGCCAGATGCTGAAGTACCACATCCAGACCAGTGGCCGTTCCCTGCACTCCCGCGAGATCCAGTTCAACGATATCCGCACCACGCTGCAGGCGCTCTACGCGCTGTTCGACAACTGCAACAGCCTGCACACCAACGCCTATGACGAGGCGCTGACCACGCCGACCGAGGAGAGCGTGCGCCGTGCGGTGGCGATCCAGCTGATCATCAACCGCGAGCTCGGCCTGAACCGCAACCAGAACCCCTGGCAGGGCTCGTTCGCCATCGAGTACCTGACGGACCTGGTGGAAGAGGCGGTGTACCGCGAGTTCGAGGCGATCAGCGAGCGCGGGGGCGTGCTGGGAGCGATGGAGACGATGTACCAGCGCGGCAAGATCCAGGAGGAGAGCCTCCACTACGAGCAGTTGAAGCATGACGGCACGCTGCCGCTGATCGGCGTCAACACCTTCCTCGCCCCCGGTGGCGAGACCGAGACCGTGACGGCGGACCTGATCCGCTCGACCGACGACGAGAAGGACCTGCAGGTGACCGGCGTGAAGGCCTGGCAGGCGCGCAACGCCGACCGCGCCCCGGCGGCGCTGGCGCGGTTGCAGCAGGTGGCAGCCGAAGGCGGCAATGTGTTCGGCGAGTTGATGTCCACCATGAAGGTGGCCTCGCTGGGCCAGGTCTCCAACGCCCTGTATGCCGTGGGTGGTCGCTACCGCCGCAGCATGTGACCGGTTGGGCCCTTTGCCAACCGGGGAGGCTCAGCCACTGGCCTGACGGTCCGGTTCGTCAAGCCGGGAAAGGATGGCGGCGCGTGCTGCATCCCTTGCCGCCTGGATGGCCGGCTTCGCGTCGGCGGGGGGCGGCAGCGGCGGCAGCAGCTCGACGGTGATCTGGCCGGGCGCCGGGAGGAGGTCGTTGGCGCCCAGTGCCTGGCGGGTACCGCGGATCACCGCAGGGACAATCGGCAAGCCGGCACGGGCTGCCGCCAGGAACGCGCCGGACTGGAAGCGCAGCAGGCCCGGTTCGGCGAGGAACGTACCCTCCGGGAACACCCCGAGCGCCTGACCGGCCGCCGCCTTGCCGAGAATCCGTTGCGTGTCGCGTCCGCCGCGGTGGCGGTTTTGCCGCTCGACGAATTCGCTGCCGATCCGCCGCAGGAGGTAGCCGGCGAGCGGGACGCGGGCCATTTCGCCCTTGATGACGAACGAGAAGTGGGCCGGCAGCGCGGCATGCATCAGGGGTCCATCCAGGTAACTGGCATGGTTGGCGACTACCACGCAGGTTCCGGACGGCAAGTGCTCGAGGCCCTCGACGCGCACCCGCATGGCCGTGCCCGCAAAGAACGCCCGGGCAAAGAACCGGGTGCAATGGCGTCGCCAGTGGAGACGGGGCAGCACCACCACGCCAACCAGCGCAACCAGGGCCATGGAAGCGAACCAGGCGATGCTCCAGCCGCCATGAACCGCGCGGAGGATGCCGGCGGATTGTGATGGGTTTCTCTTTATGTCAATGGCCACGGTCTAGTGTGAATCGGGTCACGTTGCGCGGGCAGCTTCGACAACATACTCGGTCACATGAGTTCCGTGGTCAAACTGTCGCTGGCCTCCCGGACCGCTGCGCCCGAGGCCCAGCCCGTCCGCCGCCCCGTCATCTCCGGTGTCCCCGAGGATGATGGCAGCCCGGTCATCGGCCGGTTCCTGCGCTCCATCTGGATGGAGCGTGGCCTGTCCGACAACACGCTCTCCGCCTACCGCGCCGACCTGCTGACGCTCGCCCGCTGGCAGCGCGAGCAGGGTCGCGAGATCCAGTCGACCACCCGCGGCAATTTGCAGGAGTTCATTGCCTGGCGCGTCGACCAGGGAGCACAGCCGCGTTCCACGGCACGCCAGCTGTCGAGTTTCCGCCGGTTCTTCCGTTACCTGCTGCGCGAAGGCGCACTGACCGAAGATCCGACCACCCAGATTTCCATGCCGAAGATCGGGCGGGCGCTGCCCAAGTCGCTGGCCGAGACGCAGGTGGAGTCATTGCTCAACGCGCCCGACGTGGCGGATCCCCTCGGTCATCGCGATCGCACGATGCTCGAGGTGCTCTATGCCACCGGCCTGCGGGTCTCGGAACTGGTGGGTCTCAAGCATTCGCAGGTCAACCTGCCTCAGGGCGTGCTGCGCGTGGTCGGCAAAGGCAACCGCGAGCGCCTCATTCCGCTCGGTGACGAGGCCGTGCACTGGCTGGTGGAGTTCCTGCGCGGTCCGCGTGCGGAGATCCTCCTCGACCGCACCACGGACTACCTCTTCCCGACACGCCGTGGTGACCGCATGACGCGGCAGGCCTTCTGGCACATCATCAAGCGCTATGCGCAGAAGGCCGGGGTCGAGGTGGAGCTGTCGCCGCATACCCTGCGGCACGCTTTCGCCACGCACCTGCTGAACCACGGGGCGGACCTGCGCGTGGTGCAGATGCTGCTGGGTCACAGCGATTTGTCGACCACCCAGATCTACACCCATGTGGCCCGCCGCCGCATGAAGGACCTCCACGGCGAGCACCACCCCCGCGGGTGATGCGGCTGGGCCACGGCCCGCCGGGTTAGACTAGACCGCCGGCCACCTCTCGCGGTGGCGCCCCGCCCGAGGATGAACATGCCGTCCCTTTCCCGTCCAGGACTCCTCATTTCGGCCGCGCTCCTCGTGGCCGGTGCGCTGGTGGCTGGCTTCACGCTGCGCACGGACGCCGCTGCGGAGACCACCGACCCGCGTGCGCTGCTCGCCGCGAAGCTGGGGGCGAGTGTCGCCAACGTACGCGAGACCCCGGTTCCGGGCATCTACGAGGTGAGCGAGGGCATCGAGGTGCTCTACGTGAGCGCCGATGGCAAGTACATGTTTGCCGGTGACTTTTACGATTTGACCACGCGCAGCAACCTCACGGACAACCGCCGCGCCGACATTCGCGGCAAGTTGCTGGCCACCGTGCGCGACGCGGACACCATCCCGTTCCTGGCGCAGAACCCGAAGTACGAGTTGTACGTATTCACGGACGTGGATTGCGGCTACTGCCGTCGCCTGCATGCGCAGATGCCGGAGCTGAATCGTCTCGGCATCAGCATCCGCTATCTCGCTTTTCCGCGGACCGGCATGAACACGGAGGGTGCGCGGAAGCTGGAAGCCGTCTGGTGCGCGGAGAACCGCCAGCAGGCGCTGACCACCGCCAAGACCGGTGCGGCCATGGCGCCGCCCACTTGCAAGACCCCGGTGGGGGCGCAGTTCCAGTTGGGTGCTGCGGTCGGTTTGCAGGGGACGCCGGCGATGTACACGAAATCCGGCGCGAGCATCCTGAACGGTTCGCCCGAGGACATCCTCGCACAACTGCAGAAGCAGCCGGCGGGGGGTTGAACCGGAGGACCGGCGGCGGTCGCCGACGGCCACCCCGGGCCGGGAGCGCCTAGCGCTCCAGCAGCCGCAGCTTGTCGGGCTTGCCCTTCCACTCGTCGGCGTCGGCCGGCGCCGGCTTCTTCTCGGTGATCACCGGCCACAGGCGCGCCAGCTCGGCGTTCAACGCCTTCATGTGGGCCTGGCCCGGCGGAAGATCTTCCTCGGACACGATGGCTTCGGCGGGGCACTCGGGCTCGCAGAGCGTGCAGTCGATGCACTCGTCCGGATCGATGGCCAGGAAGTTGGGGCCCTCGTGAAAGCAGTCGACGGGACAGACTTCCACGCAGTCCATGTATTTGCAGCGGATGCAGTTTTCGGTGACGACGAACGCCATCTGGTCAACTCCGGAAATCCTGCCGCCTATTTTGCCACAGCCGGCAGGGGCGACGGCGGGCGCCGCCCGCGGAAGTCGAAGGTGGTGTAGTGGTAGTCCTCGACGCCACGGGCGCGGTCCTGCAGCCAGTGGCGGAGGGTGAACTCCACGCTCGGGAACGCCAGACGGTCCCAGGGGATGTCCTCGGGACGCACGAGAGCGGATTCGAGGCTCTCCGTGCCGACACCGAACGCGGGGTCGGCGAGGGTGGCACGGAAGTTCACGTGGACCTGGTGGGCATGGAGGACGTGCACCACGCTCAGCAGGGAACCGACCTGCACCTCCGCGTTGGCCTCCTCGCGGCACTCGCGCGCGGCGGCCTGCTGGAGCGTCTCGCCGTTCTCCATGAAGCCCGCCGGAAACGTCCAGAAGCCGAGTCGTGGCTCGATGGCACGCCGGCACAACACCAGCCGTCCCTCATGCTCGGGGACGCAGCCCAGGATGAGTTTCGGGTTCTGGTAGTGGATGGTGCCGCACGCGGTGCACACGTGGCGCGGCAGCGCATCCCCCGGGGGGATGCGGACCTCGAAGGGGTGGGCGCACTCGCTGCAGAACTTCAAGCCGGCCTCGGGGGCAGGGGTGGTGCCGGGAGTGGGAATCGAACCCACACGCTTTTCACGGCGCCGGATTTTGAGTCCGGTGCGTCTACCAGTTCCGCCATCCCGGCACGGAAGGGGGAGCGCATGCTAGCACAGTCGGCACGCACCCCCCGCAAGGGAATGCCTGGTCAGCTGTGGATCGAGCGATGCCGGGTCTCCGGGACGAACAGCAGCATCACCAGCGCAGCGACGCTGGCGAACACCACCGGGTACCACAGGCCGAACAGCAGATCGCCACTGGACAGCGTCAACGCGAAGGCGGCCGCCGGCAGGAATCCGCCCACCCAGCCGGTCCCGATGTGATAGGGCAGCGAGAGCGCGGTGTAGCGGATGCTCGCCGGGAACAGTTCCACCAGGCAGGCTGCCTGCGGCCCGTAGAGGGCCGTCGCCGCGACCACCAGCACCAGCATCAGGCCGAGGGCATGCCAGAAGTCGATCCGGCGCGGATCCGCCGTCTCCGGGTAGCCCGCGACAGCCAGGGCGCTGCCGAGGGTGGTCTTGAACTGCGCCGGCGCCAGCGATTCTGCCAGCACCACCGCGTTCTGGCCGACGAGTAGCGTCACATCGCCGCTGCCGGGGGTGGCGACGATGT
>JBJTPC010000070.1:0-3232 GCA_046074905.1 Gammaproteobacteria bacterium | reverse complement strand
GCTGCCAACTTCCTTGGCAGGTGCGGGTCGGCGATCAGCTTGCGCCCCATGGCAAGAAAGTCGAAATCTCCTGCCGCGATCGCGCTATCGGCGCGCTCGAGTTCTATCCGGCCGGAGGCGATCACCGGCAGATTCACGGTTTGCCGGATGACCCGTGCAGCCGGCAGGTTGGTCTCCGGAACATGGGGTATGTTCGATGCGGAGTGCATCTTGGCAATACCGGCGTTGTGGTACGACGTGACCGTGATACCGCTCGCTCCTGCCTCCTCCAGCCAGCGTGCCACCACCTTGGCGTCCTCGAGCGTCGTCCCGACCGGCTTGCCGTGCTCGGCGGTGTCCAGCTTCATCCATACGGGAAATGCCGGGCCCACGGCAGCACGTACCGCACGCATGACTTCGAGCATCAAGCGGGCGCGATTCTCCAGCGAGCCGCCGTAGGCGTCGCTGCGCCGATTGGTCGACGGCGAGAGGAACGATGAAATGAGATACCCATGTCCCCCGTGGATCTCGCAGCCATCGAATCCCGCGGCCACGGCGCGACGCGCCGCCGCCGCGTACTGGTCCACGAAAGTGCGGATATCCGCCTCGTCCATGACCTTGATGGCCGGAACCGGCCCGCCGGCGAATGCCCCCAACTCCTCCGGGAGGAAGTAGTCCGGCAGGTCGCCGGCAAAAGGCCCGGGCATCGAAGGCGCCCATAGCGGATGGCCACCACCTGCGGAATAGCCGGCCACGAGGCCGCCATGGTGCAATTGCACGGCGATTTTCGCTCCCTCGGCATGGACCGCGTCCGCGAGCCGCCGCAGCCCGGGCAGAAAGCGGTCTTCGGAGATGCCGAGCTGTCCACGGATGACGACGCCGACCGGCCAGGCGACGCCGGCGACCCCGGTAATGACGAGACCCGCCCCGCCACGGGCTTGCTCGACGTGATAGGCGAGCATCCGCTCACCCACGGTGCCGTCGTCCTCGCCGAAGCTGACCCCCATCGCGGTGACGACGAGGCGATTGCGCAATTCCATCCCGCCCAGACGGGCGGGCGAGAGGAGGTGACGATAGGCAGCAGTCATGGCCGCACTCCCTGCCGCCGAGCGGCGGCAAGGCTCCGAACCCGCTGCGGCGGATTTCCCACGTACCTGGCAGTCTTCATCGGGACCTCACTTCGCTGGATCATGCCACTGCCACCATGGCGAGCAATCCACCCGCGCCTCCGGCTATGGACCGGTCCGTGCCAGCAGCCGGCAACAACGATGCTCGAGCTGCCTGATCTCCTCGAGGTCGGACAATTGCTGCAGCGTGAATGGCATTGCTCATGTCTCCCCGAAACCGGCGGGCGGATCGCCCATCACGGCCACGGTGGCCAGGCCCTCGGCATCGACGGCATGAATCAGGCACGAGGTGCGCCGGCTGCGCGTCTCGGCGATGTACCAGCGTCCCTCCCGGCGGACATAGACATCCGCATACTCCACGCCAAGCTGCGTCAGGGTGCGCGAGGACAAGTTGATGTTGTGGAAAAACAGCGACCAGTGCCCTCGGGCACAATCTTCGCTGTCGAACTCGATCACTCCATTGGCGCCATGGTGGATGTCGAAGACCCCGGGAACGCAACCCAGCTGCCGGTAGATGGCCACGAAGTCATCGCGGTTTTCAAAGCGGGGAAAGCCGTCGAAGGCGATGACGGCACCTTCCGGAAGCAGCGTATCCCGGACCGTGTCCGGGTCCTTCAAGTCGCAGCCTCGCAGGTAACGCGCCTTGAGATCGCGGATTGCGCGATCGTCCTCGAGGCGCCGCAGGCGGGCTTCGAGCATCGACAGTCGGTCAGATTCCATCACCCTGCTTCCTTCGCCATGCTCTCGGCCCGCACCTGCAACGTGATGGCGTTATCGTCGAAAGCCCGCTTGACCCAGGGCCCCGCGAAGCGGAAGGCATGGATGCCATCTCGAGCGTGGAAACGGCGCGGTTGCAGAATGAATTCCAGCAGCAAATCGACCGACACCCGTGATTCCGTCGTCTGCCCCTGGGTCATTCCCGAGTCTCCTTGTCGGCACCAATATTCACCGCGTGATTCATCCTAGCAAGTCCCAAAGTGCCGGGGACCGGTCTCGGGTAAACTTCCGGAATGCTGCTGGCGAACCCACAGACCCAGACCGAGATTCTGGCTACCCTGCTGGCGGGTGTCGGCCTCTTCTTCACCGGCATCCGCTACCTCGGCGAGCATCTCCGACAACTCGCCGACCACCGAATGCGCTCGCTTCTGGCGCGGGCTACCGGGAACCCCGGGGCTGCCGCGACGATGGGCTTCCTGGGTGGCGCGGTGATGCAGAGCATGAATGCCGTGGTGTTCGTGCTCGTGTCGCTGGTCACAGCCCGTGCCATCGACGTCCGGCAGGCACATCCCGTCATCAACTATGCCAACCTCGGCTCGTCGGTGCTGGTCCTGCTCGCGGCACTGGATCCCACCATCCCGGTCCTGCTCCTGCTGTTCGTGGTGGGCGTCCTGCTGCACGGAGAGCGTGACCGCCCGCCACGATTTCGCCAGGCCACACGGGCGCTGTTCGGCCTGGGCCTGCTCGGTCTGGGGCTGGTCTTCATCAAGACCACCGGGCACTCGCTCGGCGGGCTGCCATGGATTTCCACCCTCCTGTCGATGTCGGAGCAGTCACTCGTCGTTGCCTTCGTGGTGGGCGCAGTATTGGCTTTTGCGGTGCAATCCGCCTCCAGCGTCACCCTGATGACCATGGCGCTGTCCGCGAGCGGCATCATCGATTTCAGCCACTCGCTGCTGGTGGTCTACGGGGCGGGTATCGGTGGCGGCGCCAGCACCTGGCTGCTGGGGGCTACCCTCAATGGCCTGGGCAAGCAGCTGGTGCTCTATCAATTTGCCCTCAAGGTCAGTGGCGCCGCCCTCCTCCTGCCCTTGGCTGCCGTGGAATACCTTGGTCATGTGCCGCTGGTCGGTGCAGCGCTCGATACCCTGCCGGCTTCCCTCGGCCTGAAGATTGCCTGTGCCTACCTGCTGTTCCAGTTGGCCTGCGATGCGGGAATGCATCTGGCACACGGACCGTTGACTCGCCTGCTCGAGCGGGTTGCCCCTCCCACCATGGCCGAAGAAATCAGCCAGCCGCGTTTCATCTACCATGATGCCTTGCTGGACCCACCGTCTGCCGCCTTGTTGACCGAGCGGGAACAGGAACGGCTACTGGGACTGCTCCCCGGCTACCTCGACGAGATACGT
>JBJTPC010000069.1:0-2089 GCA_046074905.1 Gammaproteobacteria bacterium | reverse complement strand
CGGACGCGTTCGACTGCTCGGGACTCACCATGCGTGCCTACGGTGCCGCCGGCGTGAAGATGCGCCACTGGTCGGGCTTCCAGTACGCCGACTTCCCCCGCGTTTCCCTCCAGGCCCTACTGCCGGGCGACCTCATCTTCTGGGGTCCGAACGGCAGCGAGCATGTCGGGATCTACATCGGCGAAGGGCTGATGATCAACGCGCCCCACACCGGCGATGTGGTGAAGGTCGCCCCGGTCTGGGCGAACCCGATGGGCGCAACGCGCCCCTGGCTCTAAGTGCGACCGCCCCGGGATCCCGCCCGCAGGGCGCGGCGTCGGACCGACCACCCTCCGGGACCCTCCCCACCCTGGAACATCGACCCATCTCGGCCGCGACCCCCGTGGTTCTGGGGTCGCGCGGCTCCAATGGAGCCCGGCGGGGGGCACTCGTTATGCTCCCAACCCGTTAACGGCAGGGGCATCCCTGCCACCCGGCGTCACTTCCCCGTCGCCGGGACGGAGCCAAACCCGGTGCCGAGACCAGGAGAGGTACATGAAGTTCCGAAAAACCGGGGCGCTGCTTGCGCTCACCCTCGGGGTCACCACGATCGGCGGCCAACTCGCCGCCGCTGCGCCCGTCGACGACAAGCGGGCCCAGGCACAGAAGCTGCAGGCGCAGATCGACGCCAACGGCATGAAGATGGGTGCCCTGGCCGAGAAGGCCAACGGCGCTCGCTACCGCCTCGCCCAGACCACCAAGGCCCTCGCCGACGCCGAGAGCAGTCTCGCCGCCGCTGAAGCCAACGCCCGCAACCTCCGCACTGCGTTGAGTGGCCGGGCCGCCGAACTCCTCAAGGCCAATGCGGCCGGTCAATCGTTGAACAACGACGAGATTGACCTCACCCAGCTCGAGAACGCGGCCCAGCGGGCCAAGTACGCCGAGCTCAGCGGGAACCGCGATCGGGAAGCCCTCAACAAGCTTGCCTACGTCCAGGAAGACCTGACGCAGAAGCGCAGCACCCTCAACACCATCAAGGCCCAGCGCAAGTCGGAGAGCGACGCCATCAGCAAGGCCGAGAGTGACCTCAAGAAGGCCAACGCCGAGAACGAGCGCGCCCTCAAGTCCGTGAACTCCGAGATCCGCCAGCTCGTCGAACAGCAGCAGGCCCAGTCCCGCGCTGCGGCCACGCGTGCCCCCGGCCGCAGCGCCGACTTCGGCACCGGGCCGAGCATCACCGAGATCAAGGCTCCGAACGCAACGGCGCGGGCCGCGATCGCGTTCGCCCAGGCGCAGCTCGGGAAGCCTTACGTCTACGGTGCATCCGGTCCGGGTTCATACGACTGCTCCGGGCTGACCATGTCCGCGTACGCCGCAGCCGGCGTGGGCATGCCGCACTACTCGGGTGCGCAGTTCAGCAGCTTCCCTCGGGTTTCCCTCGACGCCCTCTCCCCCGGCGACCTCGTGTTCTGGGGCCCGGGCGGCTCGAACCACGTCGGTCTCTACATCGGCGGCGGCACCATGATCCACGCACCGCACACCGGTGACGTGGTCCGGTACGCCCCGATCTACGGCAGCCCCTCGGGTGCAGTTCGCCCCTGGGCGTAATGCCCCGCACCACGAAACGATCGAAGGCCCCGCACATGTGCGGGGCCTTCTGCATTTCCGGTGCCGGTTCGTTGCGCTATTCGGAGAGCTTCAGCGCTGCGACGAATGCTTCCTGGGGCACTTCGACCCGACCGATGTTCTTCATGCGCTTCTTGCCCTCTTTCTGCTTCTCGAGCAACTTACGCTTACGAGTGATGTCGCCACCGTAACACTTTGCAAGTACATCTTTACGGATGGCACGGATATTTTCACGTGCGATGATCTTAGATCCGATGGCGGCTTGAATTGGAACTTCGAATTGCTGTCTCGGAATCAATTCGCGTAGTTTTTGGGTCATCATCACGCCATATGCGTAAGCTTTATCGCGATGTACGATCGAACTAAACGCATCTACAGTCTCGCCATTTAACAGGATATCTACTTTAACTAAATTGCCAGCTAAATTTCCCTTATCTTCGTAATCCAATGAGGCATAACCTTTGGTGCGAGATTTCAGTTGATC
>JBJTPC010000068.1:0-3935 GCA_046074905.1 Gammaproteobacteria bacterium | reverse complement strand
CGGCCATGGCGGCGACCAACCCGAAGGCAAGTCCCCGCGGGCGCGCGCTCATGGCGTCTCGCTGAAGCCGTGGGCGCTGAAGAAGGACTCGACGGGCATCCGCGGGGTGCGGAAGCCGTTCACGTGGGCGGTGGCATCGAGGTGCCCCAGGGCCATGCCGCAGACCAGGGTCCGGTCTTCCCCTTCACCGCAATGCCGGCGGACAAGCGCGTGGTAGGGCAGCCATGCGGCCTGGGGGCACGTGTGCAATCCGCGCTCGCGGGCGGCCAGCATCAACGACTGCAGGAACATCCCGTAGTCCAGCCAACTGCCACGCTCCAGGGCCGCATCGATGAAGAAGAACAGGCCGACCGGGGCATCGAAGAACGCGAAATTGCGCATGGCCTGCGCGGCGGAGGCGGCGCGGTCGCCCTTGCCGATGCCGAGATGGCCGTAGAGCCCCCAACCATTCGCCCGTCGCCGTCCGAGATAAGGCTCGGGCAGCGGTGAAGCGTAGTATTGGTACTCCTGCGCGGGTGGCGGGCCACTGACCAGGGCGGTCCCGACCTCACGCAGCAGGGCGCGGAGCGGTTCGCCGGTGAGTGCGTGGACACACCAGGGCTGGATGTTGCTGCCGCTGGGTGACCACCGGGCGAGTTCCAGCAACTCGACCACCGTTGCCTCCGGCACGGGTGTGTCCAGAAACGCGCGAGCGGACTGGCGGCTGCGCAGCGCTGCCGACACGGTCCCGGCGGGCGCCGTCTCCACCGTTCCCGGGGCGTCGGGCCCCTGCGGATCGTGGCGGTCGGACGGCTCGCTCATGAATGGGCCTCCATCTCCGCCATCACCTCCTCCGTGCTCGCGACCCGACCCCACAGGCGCCGAAAGGTCTTGAGCGTTGCCTCCTGCATTTCGTCGGAGCAGGTGCCGGTGGCATCGCTGACCATCACCACGCCGTACTGCCGGTCGCTGGCCTCCTGTGCGGTCATGCCCACGCAGTTGTTGGTCGAGACACCGGTGACCACGATGTTGCGGATTCCCATGCTGCGGAGATGGGCGTCGATGCCCGTCGAACCGAAGGCACCCATGGTGTTCTTGTTGAGCACGAGATCCCCGGGCAGCGGCTTGATCTCGTCGACGATCTCGTGTTCGCGCTGGCCGACGGTGTTGTTCGTGGCGATGAGCCACTCGCGCAGTTGCACCGGGGCATCACCGAAATCCGGCAACTCGCAGCCGTACGTGACGTAGATGACGCGCGCACCGAGACTGCGGAACCGCTCGGCCAGGCGCTTCGAGTTGGGTACCACGAAGTTGTCGATGCGCGCGAAGCGGTACTCGGCGCTGTCGAGCTTGTCGGCCGCAGCGAGCAACTTGCCCAGTCCGTGGTGCCGGCTGCCGCTGGCGTACTGGAGGTCGACGATGACCAAGGCGGTGTCCCGCGGCGAGAGGCTGAACTGGCGGGTGTAGGCATCGATGTAGGCAGGGGTCGCGGCAGCAGTCATGGAGACCTCGCAAGATGGAGCGAATGTCCGGACATCTTAACGGAAGCGGGCAAAGAAAAACCCGGCCGGAGCCGGGTTTTCCTGTGGCCTGTGGCCCCGCCGCGAACGGCGGGGCGGGCCGACCTCACTTGAACTTGTAGCTCAGGTCGAGGCCGTAGGCACGGCCGGTGCCGGCGTGGATGAACGAACCGCCGAACTCGGGGGCCGGGATGACCTCCGCCAGGTAGTCCTTGTCACCCAGGTTGCGGCCCCACAGCGTGGCGTCCCAGTTGTCCGCACGCAGGCTGATACGCGCATTGAACAGCTCGTAGGCATCCCGCTTGGTCTTGCTGTAGTTGCCCGGGGCACCGAACAGCGTCTGCACCGACTCGCCCTGGACCGGGTGGAACCAGGTCTCGCCGAGCGCCGTGCCGTCGAGGCGCACCACCAGTTCCATCGAGTCGCCCACCGGGTAGGTGAACTCGGCACCGAGGTTGGCGGTGTACTCCGGGGCATACGGAGCCTTGTTGCCGGCGGTGAACGGACGACCCGTGTACTTGTCGATCTTGCCGTCGACCGTGCCGATGCCACCGTACAGCGTGAACATGTCGGTTGCCTTCCAGCGGAAGTCGACCTCGGCACCCTTCAAGGTGACCTCGTCGATGTTGGTCACGACACGCAGCAGGCCGAACGGACCGGCGAAGAAGTTGAAGAACTGCGCATCCTCGAGCTTCGTGTAGAAGATTGCGCCGTTCACCGACAGGCGACGGTCAAACAGCGTGGCCTTGAAGCCCGCCTCGGCGGCCTTCGAGATCTCCTTCTTGTAATCATCCGCCACGGCGGCGAGCGACGGGGTGGTGGTGACCGTGCCGGCACCGTCCACGTACTTCAGGCTCGCGTAGTTGGCGGCGATGGTGGCCGCGGAACCCTGCGAGTTGAAGCCGCCGCTGCGGAAACCGTAGCCGTAGGAACCGAAGAACGAGACGTCGTCGCTGAGCTTCCAGTTCACGGTCAGCTTCGGCTGCAACTGGCTGTAGGTCTTGCTGCGGTCGGCGATGGCCGTCACGCCGGGCACGTTGTACGCCGGGTTCAGGTAGTAGGTGCAGCCGGTCAGCGTCGGGCAAGCCGGCGTACCGAAGGCACCGAAGCCGGTGGTCTGCGGGCTGGTGCGCGGCACGTTGTTGCTGACGTTGCGCTTCTCGCGGTCGTAGCGCAGGGCCAGCGCGACTTCCAGGTTGTCCTGCAGGTCGTAGTTCAGCGAGCCGAACACGGCGGCGATCTTCGTGTCGAAGGTGTCGTCGTACAGCAGGTCCGTCGGGTTCAGGCCGCCGTTCGGCACGAAGGCCTGGGCGAGGAAGCCGCGGTTGAGGTCGCTGCCCTGCGAGACCACCACCCGACGCTCGATGTCGCCGTAGTACACGCCAGCCTGCCAGCGCAGGGCGGCGTCACCGGGGGAGGTGAGGCGGAGCTCGACGGACATGTCTTCCTGGTCGCGCTGCTGGTACTGGTAGCCATCGCAGGTCGTCGGGCCGTACGGCGGGAGGAGGTCGAAGCCCGGCACGCCCGGACCGAACTGGTTGGCGTAGAAGAACGGCGAGGGCAGCGGGCCGGCCGGCGCGGCACGGACCGACGCCGTGCAGACGCTGTTGGCGGTATAAAGACCGAAAGCCGCCGAGGTGCCGTCCGTCAGGAAGTAGTTTTCCTGCTTGTTGTAGGCGGCGATGGCGGTGAGAGTGCCGAGCGAGACATCGAAGTCGCCCTTGATGGACAGGTTCGTGTTCTTCTGCTCGTTCACGGGCTTCACGTTGTTCATGTACTTGAACACGTGGTCGTTGACATCCTGGTAGAAGTCGGGATTGCCGAAAGCGGCGGCAAAGCCCGGCAGCGCGAAGGCGGCGTTGAAGTTGATGGCGCCGGCACTGACCTTCGAGTAGGCGGCCTTGACGTCGAAGTCCGCACCCTCGCCGACGCTGAACAGCAGGCGACCCGAACCACCCGTCTCCTCGAGGTAGTCGGAGCAGTTGTCGCAGCGCAGCGTGCTGTTGTAGTAGAAGCCGTCGGTGCGACGGTGGTAGGCGCTCAGGCTGCCCGAGGCGTTGTCGCCGAGCGGCGAGGAGACGTACAGGTTGCCCTTCACGGTGCCCTTATTGGCGACGCCCACCGACAGGTCGGCGGCGAACTCGTCACCCGGCTTGCGGGTGCTGAGGATGATGGCACCGGCCAGCGCGTTGCGGCCGTAGAGGGCGCCCTGCGGTCCCTTCAGCACTTCGATCTGCGAGACATTCGAAAGCTCGCGGTTGAAGGCATTGGGGTTGGTCTGCAGCACGCCATCGATGACCAGCGCGAAGTTCGTCTCGGCGTCGCGACCGGTGTTGATGCCGCGGATGTTCACCTGCATGTCGCCGACCTCGGCGGTCTGCACCTGTGCGACACCCGGTGTCAGCGCGATGAAGTCCTGCGGGCGCTCGATGCCGG